>JAAUTF010000397.1 GCA_012031775.1 Candidatus Altimarinota bacterium
GACCTGCGCGTTGGTGATGCGATCCAGCAACGCGATAGCACGCCGGACACGCTGCGCGCCATCGCGGTTGAAGACCGCCCGCAGCTGATGTACCATCTTACTGTCGCCGTCGCGCATACCTACTTCGTGGGTGCGGATGGGTGGTTGGTGCTTATGCTTGACGTGCGCTTCGCACGGCTCTATCATTGAGTATATTGCTTAAGCAGGAGCGCATCTATGACTATCGAAATTACGATTCAGGTACCTGACGCCCTTGGGCGAGCATTACAACAAGTGCAAGATCGGCTTCCAGAAGTCCTCGAACGCGGGCTTCGCGAAATTCAGGCGGATGCGGAGCCTGGAGTACAAGACGAGCAAGCCATTATTGACATGTTGACGAGTCAGCCGACGCCTGCCCAGATCCTGGCGCTTCAGCCCTCAGCGGAGCTGCAACAGCGGGTGCAGCATCTCATGCAACGCAAGCAGGACGACGTGGCAACCACCAAAGACCTTATCGAACTTGAACGCTATTTGTTTTTGGAACACTTGATGCGAATGGCCAAAGCGCGCGCTTTGCACGAGCTACGTCAGGTACCATGAGTAGCTACGTTCCCGCTGCACTGCGGCGTCTCGTGCTTGCCCGGGCGCAGGGGCAGTGTGAATACTGTCGCTTTCCGCAACTGGCGGCTTTTTTGCCTTTTGAGGTTGAGCACATCATTAGCGAAAAGCATGGCGGTCTGACCGAGGAAACGAATCTGGCGCTCGCCTGTCCCTACTGCAACGACCACAAAGGGACTGATCTAGGGTCGCTTGATCCCGAAACGGGCATCCTTACCCCTTTTTTTCATCCTCGCAAACAACGCTGGCCCGATCATTTTGCCTTGCGTGGTGTGCAGATCGCGCCGTTGACAGCAGAAGGACGGGTCACTATCAACATTCTGCAATTTAATAGAGCGGAGCGCCTGGCAGAACGCGAAATCCTTATAGCTGCTGGATGGTATCGCGACACCGCAGTGTAAGGTGACGATGCGTCACGCTGACCGCCGACAGCGTGAGCCTCGCGCTCCCAGTGGTCGCTGGCGGCGGCATGGCCGTACGCGCCGCCGCCCACGTCGACGATGTCGCCGCGGCGGTGACCACGGCCAACAAGGCCGACACCGCCGTCGATGCAACGGCTACCTCCGCAGGACGCTTAAACAGCGTTGGAGAACGCGGCGAGGAACTTGCTGATGCAAGTCTCATTGATGCAGTGAAGCAGAAAGGAAGGAATATATATCAAGACGATGAGTCTGTCCGTATGTTAGATCATTTCGGTGCCAACGCCTCAGCCGCCAATGCTACTGACATTACCTTACGACCTGATGCACGCAAGATCGAGGTGTTAGAGGAATATTTACATACGACACAGTATCGGCGAGGCATGGATAAATATATGACGACTGCAGAACTCGAGTTACATGTAAAGGGGTTTATGGTTAGGCATCAACGGATGCTTGGCATTTCAGCAAATGATGTCGCATGGCTGCAAAAGTCGATGGACATGTATCGGTGATGGCTATGATCGTAATTCAACCAACCGCAGTTTTTCGGCGACCAATCCCCATCATTGCGGGGTACCTGATTGCGAGCAGCGACCGGATTCCCTTTGGTGAACGTCTTTTCCTTTATAACGCATCGGGCCTTGTAAAACAGGTGACTTTACTCACCGAAATAACGACTTCGCCCGAGAGTTGGCGGGCGGGGCTCTATGGCTACACCTATTCGGGTGACGTACTTGAGGACGGAGATATTTCAGCAGAAGCGTTGCTGACCGATCTGTCGTATGCGCAGGCGAGGCAGATTTGGATGGATAAGCGGCAGGACTAATGGCACACCTGTAAATTCGAAATTGGGCTCCTGGTCACACCGCGATCCGCTCATCCTCACGCTCACCCTGAGCAACGAGCGCATCGCGGCGACGCCCGAGCACCCCTTCTTCGTGGTCGGCCAGGGCTGGACTGCGGCAGGCGACCTGCGCATTGGCGATGCGATGCAGCAGCTCGACGGCACGACGGATACGCTACGCGCCATCACCGTTGAGTACCGTCCGTAGCGGCGCGGGTTCGGCGAGCACATGCAATGTCATGGTTGACCTCCTTACGGACGTGGAACGCGGCGTTGCAGAATTCTATTCTCTTTCTTCCTCTCCTCTTTTACCCTGTTGGGAATGTATTTTGCAGTCCGAAGTGTAGATTATTTTTAACGGGTTTGCAAGCACGAATTATAGTATAGCAGTCCTAAATGATTTGTAAATTGGTTGTGTGGAACATGGCGGCTACGCCGCCATGTTCCACACAACCGTGTTCACAAGCCCGTTAGGGCTGCTATAGCTCTAACGGATTTGCGAACAAGGTGGTGTGGCACGTAATGACTACGTCGCGGCGGGCAAAAAGTTTAGGGATTTCCTAAGTTGACTTGTGCGTTTTGCCGTGTATCATCGACTCATCCATAGTTGTTTGATAGGTTAGCATCTCAAGCCAAGGCCGCTGTGCCAATGTCGCTACGACGCATCTGTCGCGTTACAGTTCGCTGTGCCTTGCGCGTCTGCGCGAATGATTGTTAGGAGCAATTGGCCGGTTGTGACTCGGTAGAGGCACTATCCGGGTATATGGTCGTGCCCTGCAGTTGGATGATCGTGGTATTGGCTAGGATAGAGGGGAATTGGGTATGCGCTCTCGTCAGATGCGTGCTGGTGTGTTCATCGCTCTTTTCGCGGTTGTGTTTGCCTCCTTTCCTCCCACAATGCCGATCGTGGTGCCAGCAACAGCACGCGCAGCGGCACCCGAGCGCGTAATTGCACAAGAGGCTGACATAGATGTGCCATTGGTTCCGGTCGAGTCTGAGCCTGCTCCGCTTGCCGATCTTCCACCGGACAGCCTGCCGGCTCGCGCACAGATACCCGATACGCCGGTGCAAGCTTTCGGCGATCTCCCGTTGAGCTTTGAGCTACACAGCGATGCTAATGACCAACGCTTTATCGCGCGTGGCCTGGGTGGTGTCGTTGCGTTTACGCCGCAAGGCATGCAGCTCGACCTGCCGGTGACGACACTCGCGCTCGAGGCACAACGCGCCAAACGACGGAGCGACGATCCCGCACACGATCCTGGCATCATGCTGCCATCGTCGTTGGTCGATATGCGCTTTGAGGGTGCAAATGCCAATCCGGTCATTACGGGTACAGATCGCCTGCCGGGGATGACGCATTATTTCCTTGGCAATGACATAACGCAGTGGCGCAGCAACGTGCCAAACTACGGCAAAATTGTCTACCAGCAACTCTACCCAGGGATCGATCTCGTCTACGAAGGGGTCGATGGCACGATCAAAGGCACCTACTATGTGGCACCCGGCGTTGATCCCGCGCAGATTCGTTGGCGCTATAGCGGCGGTGCGCCGCAGGTGGATGGCGAGGGACGCCTGCAGGTAGCGCTGAGCGCGACGGTCGATACAACTGATTTTGAGGACGAGTTGACTCCAGTGCTGCCTGACACCGTTTCGGTAGACGGCATAGGGGATGTGAGCACAGCAGCCTCAAAAGCACGGCCCGCCAGCACCACTGTGCCGATAACGATCACGGAAGACACCCCGGTAGCCTGGCAGATCATCGACGGCGCGCAGGTGCCGGTGCAGGCGCAGTACGCGGTGCAGGCCGATGGCAGCGTGCAGTTCGCATTGGCAAGCTACGATCCGCAGCAGGAACTGGTGATTGATCCTTCGATCGTCTACAGCACGCCATTCGGCGGTGATAGCGATGATTGGGCGAATGACATTGCGGTAGACTCTTCTGGGGCAATGTACGTGGTAGGCTGGACACGCTCGTCTGTATTAATTGGCCCGAACACCACGCGCGCCCTTCCAGCGATGCCTATGTGATGAAGCTCAACGAGAGCGGTAGCGCGGTCGTCTATACGACCTATTTTGGCGGAAGCAGCGTTGACTCTGCTGATGCGCTGGCGCTTAATAGTGCAGGCGAAGCCTTCGTTGCCGGGCTGACGCGCTCGAGCAACCTGCCAACCGTAAGCGCCTACCAAGCTCGCTGCGCGGCGCTGAGGACGCTTTTGCTGTGCGCCTAAATGCAGCAGGTACAATCAGCTATTTGACATACCTTGGTGGAACAAGCACACTTTCCTCCTTGGGCTCGCCAGATACGGGTGAGTATGCCCATGATATAGCCATCGACTCCTCAAATCGAGCGGTTGTTGTGGGGCGTACAAACTCTACTGATTTTCCAGTAGCGAATGCGCTCCAGTCAACCGCTGGCGAAACAACAGGACCGATTGATGGCTTCGCTACCAAACTCAGCAGTAGCGGCAGCAGCCTAGTATACAGCACGTATCTTGGTGCCTCGCAATCTGATACTGCTTATGGTATTGCAGTTGATGCTGGCGGAAACGCCTATATTACTGGCTCCTTTCGCGGCAAACGACCAGAAGGTGAGCCGCAGCACTTGACCAAGACGCTGACTCCTGATCCAATATCCCCGCTTACCGGAGGATATTTCGGTGCCGCCGTTATTAAACTTACCTCGTCCGGAGGGTTGGTGTATGGTACGATCCTCGGTTCTGGTGTTGGGATAGACATCACGGTCGATAATAATGGTCGTGCGTATGTCGTGGGTTCAACTAGCGGTCTTCCTAAAATCCCGGTCACCGGATTTCAGACTGCCTATGCTGGAGAGGCCGATGTCTTCTTTGCAGTGTTGAACAGCAGTGGCGATCAACTGGATGGAGGTACCTTCCTGGGTGGAGCATCAAATGACTATGGGGAAGCTATTGCCTTAGGTGTGCAAGGAGCAGTGTATATTGCGGGGCATACCCACTCGGCAGATTTTCCAACCAGCAATGCGTTCCAGAGCGAACATAACTCGGCCCCGGACTACACTGATGCCTTTGTCGCTAAAATTGTCGGCGACGGCGCAAGTTCTGAATATAGCACCTTTTTAGGCGGTTCAAGCGGCAATGAATTTGTCGGTGGTCTGGCGTATGCGAATGGTCAGGCGTATCTTGCGGGTACGGTCGACGGCTTCGATTTTCCGACGCGGAATCCGCTGGACACCGGCGGTAACCTCGACGATGGTTTGTGACGATCATCAGCGATGAGACGGTGGCAGAGCCCGACCAGATGCAGATGCCGGAGGATTGGTGCAGCTGCCCGCCGCCGATGTATAACACCGATGAGCCGGTGAATACGCGCACGGGGAATTTCTGGTTTACAGTGGCCGATCTCGCAGTTCAGACACCTGGGCCGCGGCTAGCCTGGGAGCGTACTTACCATAGCCAGGTAATCGACCTATTTTCCACCAATCTCAGTCAACGCTGGCGTCATACGTATGAGAGTAAGATCATCCCTGCTAACCAGGCGGTCGAGGTAAATACTACAATCATCGTCTCACCCGATGGAAATGAGCTACGCTTTGAGGATCTGGCGAACGATCAATTTCGCCCGTACCCGGGGGTCTACGCAACGCTGACCCGCTCCGGCGATGTCTTCACCTATACCACGCGCGACCAGCAGCAGTATCTCTACGATGCCAACAGTGGCCGTTTGACGGCGACTATCGATGCGAGTGGCCGTCGTGTTAATATCCAACGCAATGCTGATGACCAGCTATCAGCCATTGTCGATGCCAATGATAGTAGCCGACGGCTTACGTTTGTCTATGACACTGATGGCATGCTCAGCCAGGTGAGCGATGGTACCCGCACGGTACGCTATGAGTACGAACTACAAAATGGTGATGGTCGTTTGGCGCGCGCCTTCGATGTGATGGGCCGCAAGACGAGTTATACTTATCACGCTACGTCTGGCCTGTTGCACGAGATCCGCAATCCGCTCAACGAGTTGGTCGAGCGGGTGGTCTACGATACTCAGCAGCCACCGCGGGTGAGTCAGCAGACCTTGCACGACGGCTCGCAGAAGACCT
>JAAUTF010000398.1 GCA_012031775.1 Candidatus Altimarinota bacterium
GTACATTGACTTTGGTTCATCATACCATACTCGAAAGAACAAAAAAAAGCAGCGGGCCGGAGTGCATAGGCATCCGACCCGCGTTAGCAGCACTTTACTCGGCGTGCGCACGCAGATACTCAAGCGCATCGCTCACCTTCACCAGCGCCTCGGCATCTTCGTCGCTGATCTCGATGCCAAACTCCTCTTCGATGGACATAATCAGCTCCACGAGGTCGAGCGAGTCGGCGTTGAGGTCATCGGTGAACGAGGCCGCCGCCGTAACTTTGCTCTCTTCAACGCCAAGCTGCTCGGCAACAATCTTGCGCAGGCGCGCTTCCATCGAGACCGTATCCATCCTACACACCTTTCTATCAGGCCTTAAAGCTCTTCGTTATACCGATCCTGCGCGTAGCGATTAACAATCGTGCCGAGCACACCGTTCACAAAGCGGCTCGAATTGTCACTGCCGAAGTGCTTCGACAGCTCAACCGCCTCGTTGATCACAGCTTTTACCGGCGTCTGTTCACTTTCGTCGATCAGTAGCTCAAATAGGGCTATGCGTAAAATCGCTTTGTCAACACCTGGCATCTGCGTGACCGGCCAGTTCGGCGCAGCTTCTTCGATGATGCCGTCGAGATAGGAGCGATGCTCCCAAACGCCAAAGACTAGGCGGTGTAAGAAACGCTCGCCGTCGGGCGTTAACTCATCTTCTTCGCGATGGCGCTCATGCACTACATCCAGCGGATGATCGGTGGCATCCACCTCAAACAGAATTTGCAGCGCCGAGATACGCACTCGATGTCGCAGACTAGCCACGGCTTTCCTTCGTCCCCTCGCGCGTGCCTCGAAGCGTCATCCAGGAAACAGCGTTGCTGCCGCCAGACGTGCTAAACCAGGTTGTTAAACCAGGGCATACGCCCCGAGCGCACCTGTTTATTGATGATTGGCGGCTGCCAGAGCGCGCTCAGCCTTCCAGCGCTTAAGCATCTCGGGCACAGCAGCGGTAGAAATAGCACCCGCGCGAAACGCCGGGTCGTCGATCAGCGCGAGCTGGAACGGTATCGTCGTTTTGATACCGGTGATGATACATTCGTTTAGCGCCCGCCGCATTCGGTTGAGCGCATCATCGCGAGTGTCGCCCCAGGCGATGATCTTGCCAAGCAGCGAATCGTACGCGCCAGGCGGATTGTACCCGCTGTAGAGGTGCGAATCAACCCGAATACCAGGCCCGCCGGGCGGCAAATAAAATTCCACTTCGCCCGCTGCTGGAAGAAAATCCCGCTCCGGATCTTCCGCGTTTATACGGCATTCAACCGCATGCCCGCGTATTCTAACGTCATTCTGGTTCAGCGTCAAGCGTTCGCCCGCCGCAATGCGCAGCTGCCAACGCACTAGATCGATGCCGGTGATCTGTTCAGTCACCGGGTGCTCAACCTGGATACGCGTGTTCATCTCGATAAAATAGTATGTACCGGCCTCGTCCATAAGAAATTCGAGCGTCCCGGCGTTGACATAGCCGATCGAGGTGATGCCACGCAGCGCATCAGCCCCAATCCGCGCGCGCAGGGCGCTATCTACCACGGGCGAGGGAGCTTCTTCGACGATTTTTTGGGTGACGGCGCTGGGCCGAGCAATCACGTTCACCGAGGTGAATTGCGTTGCCATGAGCGTCGGCGAGCACCTGGATCTCTACGTGGCGTACCCGGGCAAGATATTTTCGAGGATGAGATCACCCTTGCCAAAAGCGGCCTCGGCCTCGGCGCGCGCGTGGGGTAAGCACGCAAGAGGTCGCTCTCGTCGTAAGCGACGCGCATGCCACGCCCGCCGCCGCCCGCTGTGGGCTTGAGCAGCACCGGGTAGCCGATACTGCGCGCGATCTCGATCGCCTCATCGACGTTTTTCAGCTCACCTTCAGAGCCCGGCACCGTCGGCACACCAGCAGCGCGCATCGTCTGGCGTCCGATCGACTTATCGCCCATCAGCCGGATCGTCTCGGCCTGCGGGCCGATAAAGATCAGGCGACAGTCGGCGCACATTTCGGCGAAGTAGGGGTTCTCGGAGAGAAAGCCATAACCAGGATGCACTGCGTCGCAGCCGGTGATGAGTGCGGCGCTAATTAAGGCGGGCGGGTTAAGATACGAGCGCGCCGCTGGCGCTGGCCCAATGCAGACAGCCTCGTCGGCCAGACGCACTGCCAGGCTCTCGCGATCGGCTTCGCTGTAGGCCACCACCGTTTGAACGCCCAGTTCCTGGCAGGCGCGAATGATACGAACCGCGATCTCGCCGCGGTTGGCGACCAACACTTTATTCAACATCACATCACCATACCACCATCTACCGCGAAGACCTGACCAGTGATATAGGCAGCGGCGTCGCTCGCAAGAAAACAGGCCATTGCGGCAACTTCAGCGGCGCTGCCGAAGCGTCCAAGCGGAATACTATCGAGCACGGTAGCGCGGGTCGCCTCGTTGAGCGCGGCGGTCATTTCCGTCTCAATAAAGCCAGGAGCCACCGCGTTCACCGTAATGCTGCGCCCAGCCATCTCGCGCGCAGTGGCCTTGGTAAAGCCAATTATGCCAGCCTTAGCGGCGGCATAATTGGCCTGGCCGGCGTTGCCAGTGAGCCCAACGACCGAGCTGATATTGATGATGCGCCCGCTGCGTTGCTTGGTCATCGGGCGCAGAGCGGCGCGGGTGCAAAGAAACACACCACGCAGATTCGTGTTCAAAACGCTGTCGAAATCCTCGTCCTTCATACGGAGCAGCAGCGTATCGCGGGTGATACCGGCGTTATTCACGAGAATATCGAGCCGCCCGCCTATGGCGAGCACCTGCTTGAAGAGGCGGTCGACATCTTCAGCGATGCTGACATCGGCCTGAACAGCCGTCGCTCGGCCCTCGGCCCCAGCGATAGCCGCCACCGTCTGCTCGGCAGTAGCCTGATTGCCGACATAATTGATAAAGACATGCGCACCGCTTGCAGCAAGCTCCAGCGCGATCGCGCGCCCGATCCCGCGCCCGCCGCCCGTGACGAGAGCCACCCGCCCGCTCAGGTCGATCTTCATAATGTCTAGCTCTCAGCGATATCGAACAAGGTCTGCCCGTCGATGCCGATCATGTTCTTGCGCCCGCCAAGCGACTTAACCGCCTCGGGAGCGAACTCGGTCGACGCTATGGCAATGCCTTTGGGCACGGCGCGCCGCTTCATTTCCTGGTTCAGGCTCTCGATCGTACCAGGACGCACCTTATCGGCCACGCTCAACCGTAGCAAATAACGCTCACCGTTATACTCCAACTCCACATCGAGGTGCTTATCTTTATCGATAAAACGGTAATCTTTGAACTCAAAGCCCTTGCGCCGGTACAGGTTCACCACAAAGGAGCCAAGCTGCGGCAGCGAAAGACCCTGCAGATCTTCCAGCGTCCGCACAGCACCGGGCCGTTCGAGCTGGCCGCCGCGCTCGGCAACCTGGGCGCGCAGCTCGCGGTTGCGCTGCTCGAGCGCCCGGCCATCATCGTGCCAAAAGCCGGGAAGGGGATGAGCGCGTAAGAGCGAGAACGAGGTGTAGAAGAAAAGCAGTTCGCCAGCTGTGACCACAACCGCCGCGCCGCCGGCCTCGCGCTGCAGTGCAGGTAGCGGCAGGATGTTCGCCGAACCCAGCGCAGCATAACCACTCACCAATGCCAGACCGATCAAAAAGCCGACCAGACCCAGCGCGAGGCCATTCGCCAGATACTGCTCCTTTACCTGTCGGCCCAGCCAAAGGCCGCCAAGCACCGGCACAATACCGGCCAGCACCTGCAACCAACTTGTCGCCAAAAAGAGGCTACACCACGTCACCGCCATCAGTGCAGCAGCGGGAAGCACATGGCGCCAGGAGACGCCTCGCACACCAGCGCTTATACGGCTGCCAAGCGTTGGGCGTGGCGCAGCGTCGCTGACGCGACCAGGCAACTCTTTCTCGGCCGTCGTCTCGGGCGGGTGCTCTTTTATATCGATGCTCATAGTTCCTAATTAAACACATGTTCAGCTCTTGTTCCGTCGCGACAAACGCTGAACACCGTCGTTACTCATGTTCCATCAGTTCTTCGACCGCCTCGCGCAACTTGCCGATGTCGGCAAAAGAGCGATAGACCGAAGCGAAGCGAATGTAGGCTACTTCATCAACCTCGCGCAACCGCTTCATCACCTCGTCGCCGAGGCGCTGTGAGCTAACCTCTTGCTCGTCGGTGGCCATGATCGCCGCTTCGATGTCGTTGATCATCTGCTCCATACGCTGCACCGGCACAGGGCGACGGTAACAGGCAGTGCGGATGCCACGCATCAGCTTCTCGCGCTCATAGGGCTCGCGCTTGCCATCTTTCTTCACGATCGTCAGGCTCACCGACTCAATGCGCTCGTATGTGGTAAAACGCCGCCCGCAATTCTTGCATTTGCGGCGGCGGCGGATAATTTCACCCTCGTTCAGCTTGCGGCTGTCGAGCACATCGGTATCCTGATTCATACAAAATGGACAGCGCATGGAAGTGGTGACCCGTTGCCGACCGGCGTTGCTCGCTCCTACAGAGTTGCATTATAGCATAGCAAGCCCACGTCGGGCACACACGCGCTCGGGGCACAGCCTGTGTGCCCCAACCCTGCGCTACAACATGCCCTCCACAATCCGAATCGACCGCCCGAAAGCACGTTCGAACAAACTCGTACGACGGTTGGTATCCCAGATCTCAACTGTCGCATCGCCCACCGCTTCAACAGCGACGGTGATCAACTCGGGCGCGATATGCACACGCAGACGGCGCACAACACCGCTTTTACTCCGCTCAAGGTACTCGGCGATCCGCAGCAGCGCGCTCAACTGCTCGATGCGTAGCGCGTCGCTGCTCGTGAGCACGGCCTTGTACTCATCGATATCGGCGAGGCCCTTACGGTGGTTGCGCACCAGATACGCGATAAGCGCGATCTCGCGGTGCGAGAAGCCCAGCAGACTGCCGTTGAGCACCAGATACGCCGAGTGCTTATGATGATCGTAATAGCCGACCTGCACACCAATATCGTGCAAAATCGCCGCATAGCGCAGCAACTCGCGCTCCCAGGTGCCGTGGCCGTGTAGCGCTGCGAGCTGGTCGAAGAGACTGAGACTATGTCGGGCGACGTTTTCGGCGTGCTCCTCTTCGTACTGTGAGGTGCGCGCCAGGCTATACACGCTGAACTCACGCGGGTTGGGCAGCAGCGGCGGGTTGGTATCGTTGAGAAAATTGGCATAAAATAGGCCCTCGCGCAGGCCATGCCCACTGACAAGCAAGTTTGTAAAGCGGCTCTGTGTCATCAACTGGCTGATGATCACCGCACCAGCCAGCGTAACATCGGCGCGATCGCCCTTAAGGCCGGGTACCTGCTCGCGCTCACGCCGGTTGCGCACCGCCAGCAACTCGATAATCGCCTCAATCGCATCGCGTGTCAGTATGTACGCATGGACTTTGTCGAGCGGGTAGAGCTTGAGCTTCTGGTCGATCCGCGCCAACTGGCGCACGGTGCCCCCGAGGCCGACCAGCGTCAGGCCCGGTGCCGCCTGCATCCACTCTAGGTCGGCGAACACCGTGCTCGCGGCGGTACGAAGCGCGCGCAGATCGCGTTTCTTGTCGAGCACGCCTTGATCGAGACGCTGCCCAATGGTCGGCTGCGCGCGACGCGTGGACGGCGTTCTGGGTGCTGAACGCCGTCGTCGCGGACCTTGCCGCCTGATCAGGTCTGACCGCCGGTGAAGCTTTGCGGGGCCGGCGATATGGCCTGCGCCGCATTGTTGCGGATCTCCAGAACAGACAGCCCGCGATCGTTCAGGCCATCGGCGCGAAAGCGGAACAGACCATCCGCGCCGGCAAAGCCTGACGCATTGGTGAGCACCTGCGGCTGAAAGCGCGCCGAGCCCT
>JAAUTF010000399.1 GCA_012031775.1 Candidatus Altimarinota bacterium
GATGCGCTGCGGCTGCCGAGCGCGACCTCACCGAGAAAGAGACGTCGCTGCGCCAGGCGCAAGAGCGCGCCCGCGAACTTGAAGAAGCCGAGCTGAAGCTCCGCCACCTGCGCGAGCGCCACGGCATTTTCATGAACTAGGCGAGGCATTTGGCAAAAAAGGTGTGCAGGCCATGCTGATTGAAACCGCCATCCCACAGATCGAACAGGAGGCGAACCGCCTGCTCAGCCGCATGACCGATAATCAAATGCACGTGACGCTAGAGACGCAGGGGCAGACCAAGAAGGGCGATACCGTAGAGACGCTGGAGATAAAGATTGCCGACTCGCTCGGCACACGTATCTACGATGCCTTCAGCGGCGGCGAGGCCATGCGCGTCAACTTCGCCGTGCGTATTGCGCTTTCGCGTTTGCTCGCCCATCGCGCTGGTGCGCGCCTCGAAACGCTGGTTATCGACGAAGGTTTCGGCACGCTCGATGCGCCGGGCCGCGAACGCATGGTCGAGGCGATCACTGGCGTGCAGCAGGATTTTAAGCGCATCATGGTCATCACCCATCTCGATGATCTCAAAGATCGCTTCCCAGCCACGATCGAAATCACCAAAACTGCGCGCGGTTCACGTTGGGAGCTGTGTTAACGAACGACGAGCTGTAGAGTGTTTGGCCAGGCCAAACACTCTACAGCTCGTTTAATTTACTCCTCTGGCGGCAGCGAGGTCGCGATATCGTAGACAAAGACCTGTACATCGAGCCCGTCGCTGGTAAGCAGTTCAATGCTGCGCTCGATGGTAGCCTCTTTGATCGGCTTCTCAGCTTCAGCAGGCGCATACGCGCGAATGCTGGCTTCTTCTGCCGAGACACGCGTTATGCGGATCACTGCCTCGCGGCTGGCTACTTTGATGCGCTCGCTTAACTCGGCAATGGCGTCATCGATGGTCATGATTTTCCTCCACAACAACAAGTGCTTGATTATATGTGGTTATTGTAGTGCGTGCGCGAACCAGGCGTTACTATACCCGCTCGTTGCGGTTTCAGCAACCTTGAAGCTGGCACAGTGATATGGTAGCGGGTGACAGCGTGGGCTTCACTGCGTCACCCGGTCATCTTCACCGCAGCCGCGCCAGGTTATCATTGGCGATCATCTGGACGCAGAGCGGCGTCTGGCGTGTTGCCACATCGGTACAGATGCGCCAGTATTCGTCGTAGGCCTGCTGTGCCTCGGCGCTCAAACCATTACGTTCTAATATTCTGGCGATGTTGTAGTAGGCCAGTGCTTGCTGGGGCGATCCGCGAGGTGCTGCTTCGAGGGCGCGCAGATAGTTCTCGATCGCGATCTCTTCGTTGCTGCGCTCGTCCGACAGCGGCTGGCTGCTCGATGCCGCAATATTGCCCTGCTCGATAAAGGTCGAAAAGGGATCGGCACCGCCGTCGCGTGCCTCGCCAAAGGCATCGTAGCCGCTCTGTGCGGTGCCAGCCGGTACCTCAATTCTGCTGCTATTGACGATCGCGGTTGACGCGCCGCCGACAATCTGGTGATAGATCGTTGTCAGCGGTTGCAGCATAAACGCAAGCGCGGCGACCATGGCGGCCAGCAAAATGGCGCGCCGCCATGGCTTGCGCTGTGGCAAAAACCAGGCCGTGAGGCCTTCAACGAGCATATAGATGCCCCAGAGCAAGGTGCTGATGTTGAGGATTGATACCGTCAGCGCCTGCCCGCCGCTCACCAGGTAGAGCCCCACAGCCAGTGCGCCGATTGTCGCGACCACCAGCGGATAACGCTCGCTGAGCTGCAGGGTGCGCTGCAATTTGAGCGGGCGGTATGCCACCCAATAGGCCAAAGGCAGTAAAATCAAGACACCGCTGAAGGTCAGCATGTGCAGCACAGCAAAATGGGCGGCGGCAGCAGATACGGAAAGGGCAGCCAGCCGTTGATCGTCCAGGTAAAAAGTAGCAGTAAGACGATGCCGAGGCTCACCGAAACGCCGCCCGTGCTTTTCAGCAGGTGATAGCCCAGGTCGCCAAGGCTGACACGATTACCGCTGCTGGCCAGGCGCTGCGCAATATCATCTTTGAGATCGGTATACCAGCCGGTAATGCCGTCGATCTCTAGATCGCGCCCGTCCGTGTCTTCGAGGAAGCTGCGCGAATAGAGCGGCATTGGCTCATCCCAGATACAGCGGTCGAGGCTGAGCCAGCGCCGAATATCGCGCCACGTCATCGTTATAGCCTGCTCGCCGCGCTGGTTGTAGCGCGTGATCGCCTCGGGTGTAGTCACGATGACGTGCGGTTGCTCACGCGCGATGCGCGCTGTTGGCAGCAAGAAGATCACGCCGAGCGCCAGCGCGCCATAGGCGGCCAGGAAGAACGGCACCAGCGTCAAAATCACGCTGAAGAAGCGGAGCGGATCGTAAAACGTTCGTACGCTGAACACACCGCCGTTCAGCACATTGATGCTCAACGTCGGCACGAAGATCGCGGCCAGCAGCAGCCCGAGCGGAATGGCCAGCACTGAGGCCAACTGCAAGAGCGGTGTGTAGCTGCGGATGAAACGTCCGACATAACGTTTCTCCGGTTCGGCGCGGATCATAGCGTCGATCCGCGCCAGCACGCCTGGGTCAATATCCGGGCGCCGCCGCCAGACGCGCAAGGCGTGCAGAATCCGCTCGCGTGCTGCGGCGTAACGCAGGCCGCGAAAGCGCGTCAGGCTGGCCGCGAAGCTACCTAGCGCCGCTTTTTCGTCGCCCGCCTGGATAGCAGCACGGCCTTGGAGATCCAGCAACGATGCTGCGCGCCGTACATCGCCGAGTTCGTTAAAAACGCTGCTCGCGCGCTCAAGCAGTTCCTGGGCACGAGTAGCATCGCCAGCGGCCAGGTAGGCGTCGGCCAGTGAGCGCTCAAGCCAGGCGCGGCGATAGGGGTCAGCCGCAACTGGTAACGCCAGCAGCGTCTCAATACGTGTTATCGCCTCGTGCGGGTAGCCATAGAGTGTAAGAATATCGGCCAGGCGCTGCTCGGCGCGCAAAATACCGCGCTCGTCTTTGCGTGTTTCATATGCGGCGAGCCCTTGGCGATACCAGCCGCGTGCCGTGTTGTAGAGCCTGATCAACAACCAATTCTGGTAGCGGGCGCAGTAGCGTGCCAACGGCAGCGCACGGTTGCCACGCCCCAACACCAGCCCAATCAACACAAAAGGCAATGCCAGTGTCCAGTTCCAGATCGTGCTTACAAACGCGAAGAGCGGGTTGCGATACTGCGGTGGCAGGTGCCAGCTGCCGGTGCTCACGCCAAGGCCCTGGTAGGCTTCACCCAACAGCATCATCGTGTCGGCGGCGGCGCGTGTATCGCCAGTGCGCTGGTAATAGTCCAGGCTGTAGCGGTGGCGATCGGTGGCATCTGCCCACTGCCCTGTCTCGGCGCGCACCTCGCCGAGCGCGCGACTCGTGCGGGCAGCCAGCTCTGGGTCAAGGTCGCGCTGGCTCAGCAATGTGCTAAACTGCTCGTCGGCATTGGTCAGGTTGAGCGCCAGTTGGCTGGCCCGTCCGCGCATATACATCAGCCAGGCCTGCAGCTGCGCAGCGGGCGGTGCCTCAGCGGCAACCTGGAGCAGCACCTCGGCATCAGCCAGGCGGTAGCTCTCCTCCACCTCGTCCCAAGCGCTGCGCAGGTCGCGTAGGCCGCGCTGTGTATCGGCGCAGAGCAGGTGATAGAGCGCCTCGCGGCGCAGCAGATCGGCCTGTGGATTGCCCGGCATCACATTCACCAGCATCGTTGCGCCGATGAGCGTGGTTTGGGCACGTCGTGCCGAGCCGGGCGGTGTGGTACGGCGGCTAAAATACTCGTGTAGCTTCAGGTGCAAAGCGTGCAATTCATCCGGTCGATCGCGCTGCCACTCATCGAGCAAGGCCGCGCGCACAGTATCGTGGTAGGCATAGCGCCATCGCCATATCCGCGCACAAACTATACCCATGGAGCAGATCGATCACGCGCTCGTTGCCTTCGTCGTGTTCGCGCAGAACTGCGAGCACGCTCAAGTCGAACCAGCGCGGCACAGCACAGCGCCGCAAGATCTCGGCCTGGCGTGGCTTTGCTCCGCTCAGCACCTGCTCGATGCTGACCAGCAGCAGCTCATCCGTGCTTTTGCTGCGTGCCGCTTGCATCAGGGTAGCGGTGAAGGCATCTATTGCGCTGTGGCTCGAATCGCTCATAGGTGTGTTCTGACCAACCTCGGTACTATGGGGCTGTGTAGGGCGCAGCATGCTGTGCCTTTACCCGCTGCGCGCTCTGCCCTACCAGTCCTCAGTGTCTTTCGGGCGCACCGTTTGCTCCAGGTTATCGCCGATAATGCCGAGTAGCTGCGGGTTGCCTTGTACCGCGTTGAACAGCGTCTGAACTTCGGTGTCGGTCAGGTTGCCGAGGCCGCGGTTCTCGCGCAGGTACTGGCCGACGTCGATCATCGTGAATAACTCCAGCGGCATCGGCCCGATCACAGCGTTCCACTCGGCCCCAAACTCCGGTAGACGGCGGCCGGCGAGCACGGCCAGCGTGTTCGTCAGCATTCCGTCGCGCAGGCGTGTCAGCAGCTCGCGTGTGATCCAGCGGTCGGCAGCGTTAGGAGCCCAGCGCTCGGCCTCGGTCGAGTTGCGCTCGTAGCTGTCGAAGAGAAAAACGACGCGCGTCTCGGCAGTAAGATGGCGTCAGGCAACTCGAAAAACACGAGCGTTGATGCGGTCTTCGAGTGCCTGCAGCACCACCGGGTTATCAGCTTTGAACGATAAATAAATTATCTTTGATGATGCTGCCACCGACGATTTCGCCCGCCTGCAGATCGCCGAGTTGTGCGCCGCTGAAGTTCACGCCACCCCCGCCGCTCTCAAAGCTGATGCGTGACGCTGTCGCCTCGTTGATTGCCGCAGTCAACGCGTTAAAATGCGGGCTGTCGAAGCTATCGCGGCAGCGCCGCACCAGCGTGAGCATATCGTAGGCCTGGCCATCGCTGAAGTCGATCAGCACCGCCCGCCCGCCGCGTTGGCGCACCTCGGCCACAAACTGCTTCAGCAGCCACGACTTGCCCATACCTGCGCCGGCGGTGACGCCGATGACCCGGCGCGGCCCGCCGTCGAGGCTGCGCCGGAAACGTTCGATTTGAAGTTGACGATCCACAAAGAGATCTTGCAGAGTACGGGTTGTCATGAAGTTTTCTGCTGATTTTGCGCAGCACAAGCAGCAGAAAATAGTCTCGACGAAACTATATTACGTTGTGCTCAACACGGAGCGTGCCGCTACCAAAGCGTGTGATGCGCAGCGCGTCGATGTCGATGGAGTGGGCGCGACCGTCGAGGATCTCCTCGGCGATCAGCAGCCCGGTGGCCGGCGCGTGCATAATGCCGTGGCCGCTGAAGCCACTAGCATCCACATAGTTCGGCAGCGCGGGGTGCCGCCCCAGAATCGGGTTTGCGTCGGGGCTGATCTCGTAGAGCCCGGCCCAACATTGGTGCTCGGCCAACCCGGCATCTTCAAGCAGCGGGAAACGATCAAGGCCAGCCTCGATCACCGCATCGAGCCATTCCCAGTCGACTGCGGTGCTGTAACTGCTCGGTTCGTCTCGGTTCGAGCGGCCCATCAGGATGCTCTCGCCCTCTTTCCGCATGTAAAAACCGCTCGCGACATCGATTGTCAGCGGGATAGAGCCGGGCAACTGCGGGAACGGCGTTGTCATATAGATATTGCGCCGAAAGGGTTTCACTGGAACGTTCGAGCCCGGCCAGCGTCGCTACCTCGCCCGCCCAGGGTCCAGCGCAGTTCACCACCGTCGTGCAGCCGATCCGTCCCTGCGGCGTCTCCACCGCCGTGATGCGCCCGCCTGCTCTA
>JAAUTF010000400.1 GCA_012031775.1 Candidatus Altimarinota bacterium
GGGGCAACACGTTCCCCGAGCGCGTTTACTTCAACAGGTCCCGCGAGACTGACCCCTACGGAAAGGGCGTGGGCTGGGAGGGACGGCTTGTCGTCAACCCCATCAGCAGAAAGGCGAAGGACTGAAGATGCGCCAGACCGGTTCGCAGACAGCCCGTGCCCGTGCTCTGCGGCAAACATCGACCGAAGCCGAACGACGCCTCTGGGGCCGCCTGCGCCGAAGAGCTTTTAGTTGAAACTGGTTTCGGCAGCAAAAGCTGCGAAACCAGTTTCAACATCCCCTTATAATTGGGCGGCATTCGCAGGAGAAGAAAAGACGCGTTATGGCAAACGAAGAGCTGCGACTGGTTGAGGCAGGCCAGCGCGGTGATGTCGAGTCCTTCAATCAGCTGGTTCGTATGTACGAGAGCCGCGTGTACAACCTCTGCTACCGCATGCTCGGCGACGGCGACGCAGCTGCCGATGCAGCCCAGGACACCTTCATCGCGGCATATCGTCATCTGCACAGCTTCCGCGGCGGCACCTTTCGTGCCTGGGTGCTACGCATCGCCGCCAACAACTGCTATGATGTCCTGCGCGCGCGCAAGCTCGCCCGGCAACCTCGCTCGACGCGCTGCGCGAGCCGGCGACGAGAGCGCTGGCTTCGACCCGCCCGATGATACCGAGTCGCCCGATGATCGCACGCTCCGCCTGGAGCTAGCTGCTGCCATCGAACACGGACTGAAGGCGCTGCCCGAAGATCAGCGCCTGGTGATCGTGCTCTCCGATGTGCAGGGCCTGAGCTACGACGAGATCGCCGTCATCACCAACACCAATCTCGGCACCGTCAAGTCGCGGCTGAGCCGGGGGCGTGCGCGGCTGCGCGATATTCTGAAAGCGGGGGAACTCCTGCCCGACCGATTTCGTCTCAATGACTAAGAGCATACAAATATATCGTAGTGACCCTAATGGATCTGTGAACAAGGGCGTGTGGTAGGTGGCGGCGTAACCACCACCTACCACACAACCACTTTACAACTCACTCTAGGATTGCTATATAGTCTAGGTTGCGCCAATACCGCAATCTAGAGCATATAAACCTAATTATGACGGCTTCGCCATCCCAATCGAATCAAATTCCTGAGAGCGATATTGAACTGCTCTCGGCTTATCTAGACGACCAACTGAGTGCCGTAGAGCGACGTTTGCTCGAACAGCGTTTGAACAGCGATGTGCGCTTGCGCGGCGAGCTCGCCGATCTGCGCGCTACGGCGCAGGCCGTGCGCGCTTTGCCCACCATCAGCCCACCGCGCTCGTTCACGCTCGATCCGGCACAGGTCGCACCGCGCCGCTTCTGGTTACCCACCTGGGTGATGCAGTTCAGCAGCGGCCTCTCGGCGCTCGCGCTTGTCGTTTTTACCACCCTCGGCTTGATGAGCGGGCCACAGGCTGCGGCGGTTTTTCCCTATTCCGATGGCATGGCCGGTGCCGAGCCAGTAAGCGAGCGCGCCGCCGAGCCAGCAGCAGCCACCGCCGCACCAGCCGCTACGCTCCAATCCCGCTACCATGGCGCTTCCCGAGAGCGCACCGGCAGCTGGCGACAGCCCCGCGAACGCTGAGGCAGCGCCCACCGAGGCCGCCGCTGGAGTGCAGATGGCCACCGATGTTCCGATCGCCGCCAGCGAATCATCGTCGCCGGGCACGCTTGAAATGGCCGACCAAGCGCCCAAGGGTGCAGCAGCGGCTAACACCACATGGCCCTATATCGCCGGTTCTGTGGTGGCGCTTGTCACGCTTTTGTTGAGCCTCTGGGGCCTGCGCCAGCGCTATCGTAGGTAGCTGCCAGGGCGACAAAGCAGCGAGGCGCGCCGCAACAAATTGCGGCGCGCCTCGCTGCTGAAACCTGAATCCTACATTCTCCCTACGGCACCATCTCGCCGATATACGTCGTATCCAGCAAGTTGCCCGTCGTATAGATCATCTTTCCGTTGATGAAGCCCGCAATACCCGAGTGCGCACGACGCGGGATATTGTTGCTCAGCGACCAGCTGTTGCGCGCCGGATCGTAGACATAGACGCTAGAGCGGCTGGCGTTATGAAATTCTTCGCCGCCGAACAGGTAGATCTTGCCATCGATGACCACCGTCGCACCCGCTGTATGCGAGCGCCCCTCGGGCAGCGGCGCAAGCTCCGTCCAACGCTTAGGCTGCGCCGGATCCCAGACGTGCAACGAGGTCTGTGTTACCAGCGTCTCGTTATGGCCCTCCTGCCCGCCGATCGCGTACAGCTTGCCGTCGATCACTGCGTCGGAAAGGTGATTGCGCGCGTTCGGCAGCGTTGCCGCCGTCTGCCAGGCGCTTCCGCTATCGAGATCGAGCGTCCAATGGTCATCAACCGAGGTGTAGCGATCAAGGCCGGTTCCGCCGAAGAAGTGCAGCGTGCGCCCCAACAACGCAAGCTCACCCGCACCACGCGCTGCCGGTAGCGACGGGAGCGCAGCCCATACTGTTTGCTGGGTGTCGAAGCGCCATACTTCGTCGATGGCGTCGATCTTGTCGTAGCTCCCATTTGCTTGCCGATCGCCGACGACGCCGCCCGCCAGGTAGATATAGCGCACGCCATCTGTTGCAATACCGCTGTGGGTCATCGGTCGCGGCATCGGCGGCAGCGTTGTCCAGCTATCGGTTTGCGGATCGTAGCTATCGGCACGCACGCTCTTCGGCAGGTAGGTCGTGTCGGTATAGCCGCTAAAGACATAGAGCTTGTCGCCAACGACTCGCCCCATCGCCTCGCTGCGCTTCTCGGGCGCTGCTTTGCCCTTCTTCCAACGGAAGAGCGCCACATTATCTCTGTCGCTCATCACCGTCGCTGTCGCGCTTGGTACGGCCTCCGTCGCTGTTGCGCTTGGTACGGCCTCCGTTGGTGTTGCGCTTGGCACCGCCTCGGTTGTTAGCGTTGATGTTGCGCTCGGCACCGCCTCCGTTGTTAGCGTTGATGTTGGTGTTGCGCTCTCTTCGCAAGGCTTAACAGCACACGGCGTCGCCGTCACCGTCGCCTGTGGCTCCTCGGTCACCGTACTTGTCGCGGTCACGTCTGTGTCAATACCATCGGTAGCGGTTGGCGATGTCGTCTCGGCAACCGTGGCGGTCACCATCTCAGTCACCGTCACGGACGGTGATGGTGTCTCTGGCTGCGTGGTTTGCTGGGCACTTGCGGTCGTCGTCGGGCTCGGCTCGGGCTGTTTAACGCCCGCACTGCGGATGATCGGTAGCGCAATACAATGCGCACTTGGGCAAGGCTGGTTCGCTGGAGCGCCGTTGACCCAGACGAACACGATCAGTACAATAGACCAGACTGCTTTCACGGCTGTACCTAAATTAGTGCATAAAAAGGCCCTCTTCTATTGTGCCTGCAATGGGTCAATTTCCGATGTGGAATAGCCCAATTAACGTGAAACTTTATTCATCAGCACGCTTGCCAAGCGTTCGCTGTGAAATGCCGAACGATCATCGCATCGGGCCTTTGATTTCAGTTGTGCTATTCCGCCAGCCGTGGATCTTCAATGTTCCGCCCAGCCCTGGCGAAAAGCGGCAACGCAGGCAGCATAAGCAGCGCCGATGCCACCAAGGCAATGCGTAGCGAGCGCAGGCCGAGCGCACCAACACCGGGGCCACCGAGCGTCTGGCCAGTCGCATCGCTCAAACTGCGCAGCGAGAGCACGGTCGCCCGCACCTGCGGATCGATCTGCTGGATCGTCCAGGCGTTGTAGAGCGGCCCGGCGAGCGCGCTAAGCACCGCCCGCAGCAACAGTGCCGCGATCGCCAGTGCCAGATTGCCCGCCAGCGCGAAGCCCAGCGTGGCCAGCAGCGACGCGCTGTGCAGCCAGAACAGCGCGCGCGCCGTACGCTGTGGGTTCTGGCTCAGCGGCTCTAAGCTGGTATCGACCTTCCTTTCCTAAAACCGCAGCGACTGCAACCCTAGGTGCCCTGTAAATATTCCTCCCACAGCGCGGTCGCGATCTCGTGTGGGTTGGCGCGCACACCGTAGGGCGCGAAGTAGCTGCAAAGGCGGGCGACATCGCGTAGCAGCAGGTCGAAGGCATCCTGGCTCAGGCGCGGATCAACAGCCTGGGCGAAGTCGATCACCACAGCGCGATCGTTGTGGAAGAGAATATTGTAGGCCGACAGATCGCCATGGATACGATGCGCCAGTAATGAGCGCCGCACGTCTTCAAGCAGTTCGTCGTAGAGCCGCCGCGCTATACCGCCGTCGATCGCGATCTCGCAGATGCGCGGTGCCGGATCTTCCGGCGTGCCGACGAACTCCATCAAAATGCCATTGCCGATCTGTGAGAACGGCTGCGGTGTAGTCACGCGCGCCGCATAGACGGCCTGTTGCGTGGCATATTCAAAGGCGATCCAGCTCTCGATCTGAAAGGCACGCCCTTTCTGTGTGGCGCGGCCTGGCACGCCGCGCCCACCGCGTACTACCCGCCCATCCATATCGCGCGCCACGCGGCCCTCGCGGTAGATCGCATCGTTACTCAGCGCGCGAAAGATGCGCGGACGGTAGATCTTCGCCGCCATAAACTCCACACCGGTCGACGGATCGGCGGTGCAGCAGAAGACAGTCGCTTCTTTGCCGCTTTTAACCTCGCTGATCACATCGCAGATCAGGTCTTGCTCGTAGAAATGGTTCAGCGACGAGAGCACCCAGTCGCCGTCCCGTCGCCCGGCTAGAAAGTTCGGCTGAAACGGTGCCTTGCGCCCTTCGCCGATCGCCTGCTCGCTCAGCCAACGCTGCACATCGGGGTTGCTTTCGTAGCTCTGCTTCACCACACCCGCGCTCTTGCTTTTGCTGCGCGGCTTGCGCGGGCGTGCTTCGCTCTCTTCTTCGTCGTCGACCATCCATTTTCCGCCGACGATGCGTGTTTCGTTCTTGCGTGTCATTGTCGATCCTTGTATGTGTTTAGCTTGCGCCTTCATCGCTTCCGCGCTGCATAAGGAACTCGGCCCGCAGCGGTGCCAGATCGATCTGCGGATAAATACGCGCTACCACCGTATAACTCTCCTCGATAAGTGCGTAGAGCAGTTCAGCAGCGAGAAGCGCTTCGCTGTGCAGAATCTGGCGGATGCGCGCGCTGCCAAAACACATCGATCTCGATATCGGAATACGCGTCGGCAAGGCCACGGCCAACCGATCCGGCCAGCAGCACGGCGGCAACAGCGGGGTGCATACAATAGGGTTCAGCGAATGAGGCGGCGAGGGTGCGCCGCGTGGAGAGCGCGTCTGACATCGCAAAGCTCCAAACTGTGCATAAAAAAAGGCCACAGGTCGAGTGAACCCGTGACCGTATTCAGCACAGTGGAGCCGCGATCAGACGCTCGGCGCGATCTCGCCAAAACACAGCAGCACGGTGCATAGCACGCACCGGCGCTGCACACATGGCAGACGCAAGAGGAAAAACCGAGGACTGAACGGGACGCCGCTAGCCTAACATGTCGTCGGGCACACCCAGCGAACAACCGTGATAGTGGTGATTGTGGCTCGCATCTTGTGCCCTCCTACAAACTAACGGCTACGAAACTACCCCAGAATATACTCGATCCTGGCCAAACGCGCAATCGGCCTTCAGGCGAAAGGTAACAGCCCGAGCTGTAATCTGTAACCTCTACCCCACCACGCGCTCCATCCCGATCTCCATCAGGCCATCTTCGAGCAGATCGACGATACGCATTGCGGCGAGCTTAGTGACGATCTGGGCGTTTGTCGGGTGCTGTGCGAGCACCGCGTCGAGCAGGGTGGTGAATTCGACGCCGGGCGCGCCCGCTTCAGCGATCAGCGCGGCCAGCACCTCCGCGCCCAGCGCCAGGGCGGC
>JAAUTF010000401.1 GCA_012031775.1 Candidatus Altimarinota bacterium
ACGCCTCGCGGATCGCCGGGTCGTGGTTGGCCGCAAACACAACAGCCCATCCGGTCTGCGCCAGGTCGCCCTCCGTCGATGCCCCGCAACCACAACAAACGAGCCATCTTCGCCTGTAACCGCTGCCTTCTTCCTTTGCAAATCCGCAAAGGCCGCCGCATCGGGCTCTACGCTCTGCTGAGCCTCCTCGGGCTCACCGGTGCCGATGATGTTATTCGCCAGCTCCGCAACTTTCAGCGGCGCAAGCGCATACGTGCCCGTCTCAGCGTTGATCCCATTAAAATAGAGCAAGTCATCTTCCATAGTGCCCAGTAACTGGAGTGCGTGCTGGCGGTTTATCCGCCAGCACGCACTCCAGCTTGTACATACCCCTAGGAAGGAGTTTCAGAGCTGAAGGAGATAGCCTTTACCGCGCACATTGAGCAGGTAGCGCGGGGCCGCTGGCTCGGGCTCGAGCTTCTGGCGTAAATGATGGATATGCGGCTTGATCAGCTCGCCAGCTTCAAGCTCGCTCGCCTCGTAGCCCTGGGCGCAGCGCACAAGTTGTGCATACGAAAGCATCTGGCCGACATGCTCGGCAAGGCAAAGTAGCACACGAAACTCGGTCGGCGTGAGCACCAGCGAGCGCCCCGCAAGCGTCGCCATCTGATGCCAGGTGTCGAGCTGTAGCTCACCAATCTGCAGCATACGCTCCGTAGGCGCAGCCGACGGTGCCTCGGCGTTCCCTGTGCCGCGCAGCTGTTCGACGGCATCGCTGATGGTATTAATAAGCGAAGACTGGCGCAACTGCGCAGCGCGCTCGGCGAGGGCCGCCTTGGCGCGCTCAACCACTACCGCTGGATCGCTTGTCTTCAGCATATAGTCGAAGACATTGTAATGAATACCCTCAATGGCCGTCTCAAGCGAGCCGTGACCAGTCAGCACAATCACACTTGTATCCGCCTGCAAGCTGCGCAGATGCTCAACCACGCGCATACCGTTGATACCCGGCATTTGCAGGTCGACCAACATCAAATCAAAGGTCTCTTCGTCGAGCAGCGCTACTGCCTCTTCACCACTGGCAGCCGCCTTCACCGCATAACCAGCGCGCCCGAGCAGCACACTCAGCGTTGTGCGGATGTTCTGCTCATCATCGACAACCAGAATACGATCGGGCTGCGGCATGTAGTTGCGCTCCATCAAAAAAAGCTCTATAGTGGGCCACATTCATCATAGCACGCGCGCTTTGCGAGTGTCAATTCTCGCGGCACCAACCGCATTTACTCTGGCGATATATGAACAATGCAGCAGCCCGGCAGATTGCCGATCTTGAAGCACGGCTCTTGGTACTGGAGCAGCAGCTGGCACGGCGCGACGATCTGCTCGCCACCGCTGACGCCCGGCTTAACGTGATCACGGCCGCGTGTGCAGCTCTGTTGATCAGCCGCGATGTCGATACGATCGCCCACTTGGTGGTGCGCGAGGCGCTGCAGCTTCTCCCCGGCACCAACAGCGCGTTGCTCTATATGATCGATCAGGATGGCCAGCAGCTACAGCTGATCGCGAGCTCAACACCACCGATCACAAGCAGCGTCAGCAATCGCCCAGTTGGTTCTGGGCCGGCCGGGCGTGCGTTTCTGTCACCGCGCGCTATGCTGCTGAACGGCCCCGAGCTTGAGCTGATTTTAGACGAGTTAAGCCCCGAGCAAGACGCCGAGATGAGCGCGTTCCTGCCACATTGGCCACCCTCCACTGCGCTGATAGCACCGCTGCGCAGCGCCACCCGCCGCCTGGGCGCGATTCTGCTCTGCGGCGGCACTAACGCTCATCTCTACCGTCCGCACGATCTGCCTTTCGTCCAGGTGCTCGCCGACCTCACCGCGATCGCGATCGAGGAAGCGACCGAGCGCGCGCGCTCTCAGAGCCTGCAGGCCGATCTGGTGCGCACACGCTCGCTGCACGCCGAGGCGCAGGCACGCCTTGATTGTCGCCAGGCGCCAGCTGCTACAAGCGCCAAACTCGCCGCTGTCGGCGAACTGGCTGCTTCGGTCGCCCACGAAATCAATAACCCGCTCTACGCTGCCCGTAACAGCTTGTACCTGCTCGAACAGGACATCGCCACCGATGCACCGCTGCGTCCTTTCCTCGACATTGCGCAGCAGGAGCTTGGCCGCATCGCGCGTATCATCACGCGCATGCGCGATTTTTACCGCCCCTCGCGCGCCGAACTAGGGCCGACCGATGTGAACACGCTGCTGCGTGAGACGATCGAACTGGTGCAAACCCATCTGCGCCATAACAACATTCAAGTCGTAAGCCAGCTAAGCCCCGAGCTACCACTGCTGAACGCCCAGGCCGATCAGCTGCGCCAGGTCTTTTTAAATATCATCTTGAACGCCTGCGACGCGATGCCAAACGGCGGCGCGCTCACGGTAGACACACGGCCGGTTCTGGCGAGCGCAGAGAACAGCGCGACACTCCAGGCTTCAATTGCCGACACCGGCGTGGGCATTGCGCCGGAACATTTGCATCATCTCTTTGAACCCTTCTACACCACCAAAGCCAGCGGCACCGGCCTCGGCCTGGCGATTAGCGCCCACATCGTCACACAGCACGGCGGGCGCATTGAAGTCGATAGTTGTGTCGGCCAGGGTTCGATCTTCACTATCCTATTGCCTGTAGAAAGCCCCATATCTTCAGTTGAGAAATAACCACGTTTTGTTGTCGCGTTGCTTCTAAGCGAAGCGTTGCCACTTGCTATGATGAGAACTGAGGCGTCGAATGAAGAAAACGCCGTAGGGCGGCAGCGTGCTGCCGCCCTACGGCACGCTATCACCATGGGCACCTGGCGTATTCAGATCGTCGATAAGGATCGCACCGCTGCGCAGATCACACGGCGAGGCATTGCATGTGCGCTCGGCAGCGCAGCCGATGTGCGTGTTGCGCTCTCAGCAAACGACGCATGGCTCGCCTGCACACGTGGTGATGTGGATCTGCTCATTGTCGATCCCACCCCCAACGATGTAGCTGCGCTCGGCCTCATTCGCGCCCTGCGCCACTACCGCAATCCCGTACAGCTGCTTGTTCTCACTGCCTACGATACCCCCGGCTTGCGCAGTGCCATGCGCCGCTTCGGCGTGAAAAGTTATGCCGCCAAACCGATCGAACTGCGCGACCTGCTGCCGAGCATTCGTCATCAACTTCAGGAGCTGCATGATGCGTAAGCTGTGAGCTATCTGTAGCACGGCTATGCGCATCACGCTTCACGCGGCAAATTCCCTGTATGGTATGATGAAACCAAATTGTACCCTGTAACCCTGTAGCTTCAACGAGGACAACTTATGAGCATGCCCCGCTTCGACTGGCGCTGGATCGCCGGTATCGCGGTGCTGGCGATTCTTGCGAGCAGCCGCCAGCTACCGTGGTGGTTTACCGCCGCAACGCTCGTTCTTGCTGGCACGTATATTGTGTATCTTGGGTGGCTTGAGTGGAATGGTAACGCCGGCACTTCAAATGGGCGCCGAGTGACGTACTGGCGCGGTCAGCGCTACGAGGTAGCCCCCGAGCCACGGCGCGTAAGCACGCCACGTTTGCGCGACATTGGCTCCGGCGCGCTCTATTTTATCGTCGGTGGCGCTATGGTTTTGGGGGCGCTGAGCTTAGTTTTGCGCGCACTCCAGATATAACAAGAACCTGGCACAAATTAGTGCCCTAAGAATCCTCTAGCCGGGGGCTGATTGCTCAGCACCCCGGCTAGAGGAAGAGAGGAGAAGGAGATGTCACTACTATACCATCTCTTCAGGGCAGTTAATGTAATCTGGATCACATTTTTGATTAAATTGGCTTAATCATTTTTAAAGAGGCTTAACATTTATGGTTGGAGGTCACGGCCTGCTACGGCGCAAGCAGCTACTCAGCGAGCGGACAAACGAACTGCTCGAACGACTACGTCTCTTGCTTGAACAGTTGCTCACTGCGCTCGAGCGTTTTGGCGCGGACACACGCCCCGAAGACGTGCGTACGCTCAAAGATTTGCTCGCTAATTTGAACGAACTGTTCCTTATTGTCATCGCTGGCGAGTTCAACTCGGGCAAGTCGAGCTTTGTGAACGCACTGCTAGGCTCACCCATTCTGCCCGAGGGCGTCACACCGACGACAGATGCTATTACGCTGCTGCGTTATGGCGAAGCAAGCGCCAGCGAATTGCAGCAGCCCGGACTACGCACTACCACCTACCCCGCCGATGTCCTACGCCAACTGGTGATCGTCGACACGCCCGGCACCAATGCCGTCATTCGCGAGCACGAGGAACTGACGCGCAAATTCATTCCGCGCGCCGATCTGGTCTTGTTCACGACCTCGGCCGATCGCCCTTTCACCGAGAGCGAGCGCGCCTTCCTGGCATTGATCAAGGAGTGGGGCAAAAAGATCGTGCTGGTGCTGAACAAGATCGATATTTTAGAGGCGCAAGAACTGGAGCAAGTGCTACATTTCGTGCGCGAAAACGCTCGCGACCTGCTCGGTGTCACCCCGGAGATCTTCCCCGTCTCGGCGCGCCAGGCACTGCGCTCGCGCAGCGCGGGCAACGACGGCGGGCGGCTCTGGGACATGAGCCGTTTCGCTGCGGTGGAAACCTACATCGTGGAAACGCTCGACGAAGAGACGCGCGTCAGGCTGAAACTACTGTCGCCGCTCGGCGTCGGCTCGCATATCGTCGGCCAGTATCTGGCCGCCACCGAGACACGGCTGGAAACATTACGCGAAGATTTTATCACCATCGATAATATCGAGCAGCAGCTCAACCTTTTCCGCGACGACCTGAATAACGATGTGCAGTACCATCTCAACGAGATCGATCTGGTGCTGCGCGATCTGCGTCAGCGCGGTGACGCCTTCTTCGATGAATATATTCGGCTCGGGCGCATCGGCGATCTCATCCGCTCGGACGAATTAAAAGCGCGCTTCGAAGAGGAAGTCATCGGCGATGTGAACCACCAGATCGAGCAAAAGGTTAACGAACTAGTAGACTGGATGGTAGCCAAAGATCTGCGGCTCTGGCAGAGCACGGTGGATTATATCAATCGGCGACGTGTGAACGGCCATAGTGAGCACATGATCGGCAATGTGGGCGGGGCATTCGACTACAACCGCGGCGCGTTAATGGAGTCGGTGGGCCACAGCGTAACCCAGATCGTAGCGACCTACGACAAGCAGGCCGAGTCGCAGCATCTCGCCGACGAAGTGCGCGCTTCACTTGCAGCAACAGCGATCACCCAGGCCGGCGCGGTGGGACTAGGTGCCTTACTGCTAACGCTCTTTCACACCGCGCTGCTCGACGTCACCGGTATCTTGGCGGCAACCATTGTAGCGGTTGGCGGTTTTGCATTGCTGCCGGCCAAACGTCGCCAGGCGAAACGCGAGTTCAACAGCAAGGTCGACGAGCTAAACGCGCAGATCCAGGGCAGCGTAAAGCGCCAGTTCGATCGCGAGGTTGAGCAATCGCTGGGCCGGGTGCGTGAAGCAATTGCCCCCTACACACGATTTGTGCGCGCTCAACGCGGTCAATTCACCGACCTGCAGCAAAGCTTTTCCGACATCGATGTCGCCTTCGAGCGCCTACGCGCTGAAATCGAAAGCAAGTAGCACCTGATCGGGGGCAAACACAAAGGCTCGCAGCGTATGCTGCGAGCCTTTGTGTTTGCCCTATCCACTCACGTGTGCCAGACCGGCGGTGGGGCCGAAAACCCTAGAAAGGAGGTGATCCAGCCGCAGCTTCCGCTACGGGCTACCTTGTTACGACTCGTCCCAGTCGCGATCCCTGCCCTCGGCCGCTGCCTCGGTTGCCCGTTAGCCGGCGGACTTCAAGCATTGACCAC
>JAAUTF010000402.1 GCA_012031775.1 Candidatus Altimarinota bacterium
GGGGGCAGAATTCAGGAGTCAGAAGCCAGAATTCAGAATGGAGCACAGAGTACAGAGCAGAGAACCTAGGAACCTAGGAACCGCAAGCGCCAGGAACAAAAGAACAACCCTTGCTTCGTTGCGGTTCAAGACGCGCGTGCTCTGCGGCTCAAAACCAAAAAGTCGCTCATTGCGTCTATGAGACCTCCTATCTCGCGTCTTCTGAATCCTGACTTCTAACTCCTACGTTTCATCAGGGTAAACATCACGTACAGCGGGTCGCTGCGGTCGAAGCGCTCTTCCAACGGATGGACGACAGCGGCCAGCACGAGATCCTTGAGCACAAAACGTCGCCAGAATTTGGTGAGCTTCGTCTCGTGGTAGCGACCGTTCAACACGCTGCGACCAAAGGCGGCGCACTCAGTTATCTCGGCGGTGGCGGGCTGTACATAGACACGCTGGATATCTTCGTGCGTATAGAAGCGGAAAACGAACCGGCCTTGCCTTCCTGCACAAACTCGTTGCGTCCGACACGCTTAAAATTGCGGATGCCTGCAAAAAAGCGTTGCGCTCACTGCTGGTGAAGGGGAGCGTAATCGCGGCGATGCCGCCGGGGGCAAGCGCGCGCCCAATTTCCGCACCGACTGCGACATCATCGGGGATGTGCTCGAGCGAGGAGACAGCGGCGATGCGCGCTACAGCGTCGCTGCGAAGCGGCATGGCCGTCGCACTCGCCACCAGCGGGAAGAAGCGGCCATCGCCTTTGCGCGCGGTAGCACGGCGTTTGTTCAACTGCCAGCGCACGCGCTCTTTCTCCAACTCCAGCACCACCACATCGACACCCTCCTTAGCCAGCATATGTGGAAAGGACGAGGTGCCGGAGCCAATGTCGACGACGAGATCGCCGCGACGTAAGTCGAGCACACGGGTAGCCCAGGGGTACTCGATGATGCGCCAGAGGCTGAAATCGTTGACCGTCTCGCGCAAAATACGCCAGCCGTTGAGGGCCACTTCGTAGGCCACGCAGCGCAGCGCGCTCAGGCGCAGCGGCTTGCCAGGGCGGGCTGAAGTGAGGAGTTCTGTAGATGTTGTCATCTTTTCTGCGGGCGCAGCGTGCTGCGCCCGTACGGTTTATCTAGCGGATGCGGATGCCTATGAAGGCGATGCTGATCCGGCTGCTTTCCTGGCCGTCTGCTGCTTCGGCAGGGGCAGCCAAGTATAGCACATGCTCGCCGGGCGGCAGCAGCAGGTGTAGGCTACGCGTGGCGCGGCGCGCCCGATGCTGATTTCGCCGATCGGCACGCCATCGAGTTGCAGTGTGAGCGGGCGCGTTTGGCGATAGCTCTCGGCATCGAGATCTAGTGTAATCGGTATTGGTGTGCTGTGCGGGTTCCACAGGTAAACTTCAGCGCTGCTGCCCATCCAACGCCAGCGCTGAGTCTCGTTCGCTTCGATCTCGCCCCAGCCAACACCCAGGTAGACAAGCGGGCGCTGTAGTGCTGGCTCGGGCACCGGGTAGATCGTGATTAGCTCGTCGCTGTAATGCGGCGTTAGGCCCATTGTGGCGACCAGCGCGGTGAGTACAGGCAGCGAGGAGCCCATACTGCGGCGGTGGAACATCACGTACTTGATATCGAGCGCGGCGAGCATTTCGCGGTCGGCCTCGGGCCAACCCGGGCTAAGAATATCGTCGGGCTCGTAGCGCCCGTAGCGGATGGGCGCGACACCGGGGGCGTAACGCACCAGCGGGTAGGGTGGCTCGCGCCCGATGAAACCGCCGATAATCGGCCAATGGTGGAAGGTCTGGTACCAAAGATTTTCGCTGTTGGAGAAATTGATATGCAGTGGAACCGGCAGCAGCGCCCCTCGGCGGCGGGCATGGCCAGGTAGGGCTGCGGCACGGGGCGGCTGAACAGCGGCAAAGAACCGGCCCAGCCATCGATGGCAAAGATCGCCAGCAAAAGGCCGAGCGCCAAAGGGGCTTGCCGTTTGCGCCAGCGGCGCAACAGTTCAAAAACAGCAAAAGCAGCGAGCAGCGCGACGAAGAGGATCGTTAGGGCGACAAAATGGTTGGGGCGGTGGCTCGACCGCACGCCGGGCAGGTCGGCGATCAGCGCGTAGGGCAGCGGAATACCGGTGGCCACACCGAACACAGTGAGCTGGGTGCCCATGGCGAGAACGGCGGTCGCTAGCGCTAACACAGCCCAACGCCAGCTTTGTCGCCAGCTCAGCATCGCACCGAGCAGCGCTAGCAGCAGCCCAATCAACCCGACCGCCACGTTCCAGAGCTGCGCCTCGGGCTGCAAGTTCAAATAGAATGCGCTTACCGATGCGCCCCAGAGCGGGTGATTCGGATTCGGCAGCCAAAAAGAAATCAGATCGGCGGAGCTAAGCGCTTTCTCGCCGCGTGCATCGCCCAGGTAAGTATCACCCGTCTGCGCCAGGCTGATCAGGCGCGGCGTCATCAGCACAAACCAGACCGCGATCGGCAATGTGCCCCAGGCCAGGCGTCGTACAGCGGAATGTACGGAGTAATGCGCGATCTGTGATTCGTGCGGCGAAGCGCTTGCACTGCTGAGTCCTGAAGCCTGAAGCCTGAATTCTCCCCACAACACCCACAGCCCGATCGCCAGCCCCGCGCAGATCAAGGCAAAGAGGCCGTAGTACCAGGTGCCAAGGCCAACCCAGAGCAGCGCGAGGCCACTGAGTATGCCGCGCCACCAACTCGGGCGCGCGAAGAACAGCGTCAAGAACAAAAAGCAGAGCGGTAGCCATTGCATCGACGCCACTTCGAGCTGCCCATCGAGCACCTTCTGGGTGTGGAAAGGTGCCAGCACAAAGATCGCCCCGGCGAGCAGCGCCGCCCAGAAGATTGCGGCGTGATCGAAAGTTGAGCCGATAAGCGAAGAGACGAAGAGGGCCATGCTTTTTTCGGCTCTGAAGCAGAAGATCGCGCTATCTTACGCTCAACATCCTCCGAACTTCTGCCTCCTGACTCCTGACTCCTGACTTCTGACCTCACCAACACATAACGCGCAAACAGAAACATGAAGTAGCCACCAAGCACATACGAGGCGAGCAGCAGCAGGTTGTAGGCAGGCAAGGGGCCGAACAGCAGGGTGATGGCAGCGCCAACAAACCTTGTGGGAGGCTAAGCGTTTGCCAAAAAAGATCGAGCCCCTGCGGGTGAAAGAGCAGCGGCGTAAAATACGGATCGCGTAGATCGGTGATGGCCTGTGCCGTCCACCACACGTTCCAAACACCGAGGAAGGCATCGGTCTGGCCAGGTTCATTGGCCACAACCCGCGTGCCGAGATTCAGCACCAGCGGGAAGGTGACGACCAGCGCCAGCAGCGTATAACACGCTAGCGCCAACAGATGCGGCACGATGGGGGCTATGCGTTGCGTGATACGTATGTTCATTATCCGGGTGATACAGGTATAAGTTTGTTGGTGTGTGTTGACGGCTACGCTGCCAACACACACCAACAAACACGACCTTTAGACACCACAAGGTGCATGCTGCGGCGCAGGAAGCGTCGGCGGAATGCGCAGCGTATGCGCTTGTAGCGCGTTTGCGCGCGGTTCCAGACGTAGGTCGCTCACCGATAGACTGAGTTCGCGCCCTGCGCCATCGGCGCTAGTCGGGCTGCGCAGGTGCAGTGTCTGCACGCCCGGCGGCAGCAGCAGGTCGAGGCGCAACAATCGATCATACGGCGCTGCCGGGATCGTCCATTGACCGATGCGGCTTTTGTCGTGCCAGATCTCAAGTGAGCGATCTTGGCTGAAGGCGGTGGCACGCAGGTGCAGCGTAGCCGGTGTCGCCTGGCGCGCGATGGTACGAATCTCAGCCATCGCGCCCATCCAGCGCCAGCTACGTGTAGCGTCGCTTTCGGCGGCATACCAGCCAGCGCCGAGCGTAACGACAGCGGCGGCGCGCGGTTCCACAGCGTAGACAAGCAGCGTTTCGCTTGCGTGCATACGTTCAACGCCAGTGCCATGCAGCCAGGCATGAAGTGCCTCTTGCTCAGCGCGCGGCAGCCGCGTGCGGTCGAGTGTAACATAGGAAACACCGAGTGCGGCAAGTTCATCAGACGCGTTGATAGATAGAATATCTGGGGCAGACATTTCGGCGTTCCAGAGCCGTTGCAGTGCAGAGCTACCCCGGTTTAAGGGATAATCAGGTAGCCGTGCCAGGTAGCCACCGAGCAGCGGGCGCCCGTGGCAGAGCTGATCGAGCAGATACTGACTATCGTTGTTGCGCGGCGGTAACGCTAATACAGCACCCGGTGCTGGGTCGCGATTGAGGCTGGCGACGACCGGATCGACCGCGAGCCTTGTCAACTCCCAGGGTGCGACAATCCACTCAAGGGCGAGCAAGCAGGCCAGGCTGAAAGAACCGAGAACCGAGAACCGAGAACTGAGAACCGAAGACGATGGTTCGTGCGGTGTGACGCGTGCGGTGTGGGACAAGAGGGCGTTGAGACCGAGCGCGGCGAGCACAGCCAGCGGCAGGCCAAGCAGGGCGAGAAAAACGCTGGGTCGGCTGCTGTTGCGAAAAATACCGATCGTATCGAGCAGCAGGAAAGGGCCAGGCAGGCCGCTGGTTGCATCGGCCCAACGTAGCGCCGGCCCGAGCGCAAAAAGTGCGAGGATCAGCGCCAGCAGCAACCACGGCCAGCTGCGGGCGCGCTCGAAGAATAGCGCTAGCATCACAAGCAACGCGAGGGCGAAACTTACCGGCACGCCGGCCTCAAGCCCAAACGGCTGCTGCTGGGCGTACCAGGAGCTAAGCACATCGCCCCAAAGCGGGTGGAAGACATTGGCCGGTGCCACAAAATTCAGCAACCCCGGCGAATGAAAGACCTGGCGCTCGTACCAATCGTCGAGCGCGGCTGCGCCCAATGGTCGCCCTACGAGTACGGGGACGAGCGCAAGCAGCCAGAGGCAAGCAATGCCAGCGGCGCTCAGCAGCGTATGCAAGCGTAGCTTTGCCGGGGCCAGCAGCGCGGCGAGGCTAGCGTGAAACACCGTGTACAGTGCCGCGTAAAGGCCGTAATACTGACTGGCAAGCGTTGTGAGCAGCAACAGTAGTGCGGCCAGCGCAATGGCTAGCGGTTTACGCGTGCGTAAGGCGCGCATCAACGCGAGTAGGTAGAGCGGCAGCCAGTGAACGGCGATCAGCTCCATCGGCCCGCCGTACACCATCTGCATATGATAGGGCGCGGCGACAAAAACAAAACCGGCGAGCAACGCAGGGAGAAGAAAGGCCTGCCGCTCGTAGGCAATACGCTGGTTCTCGGTTCTCGGTTCTCGGTTCTTGGTTGCGCCAGCCGCAAGCACCGCCTGGGCCAGGCGAAACGTGGCGTAGCCGCCAATGGCAAACGACAGCAGCGTAACCGCGTTGAAGGCCGCGATCGGCCCGAACGCGAGCAGCACCGGCGCGACGAGCAAGGCATTGGGCAAGCTAAGCGTTTGAAAGAAGAGATCGACCTGCTGTGGGTAAAACAGATAGGGCGTAATAAAGGGATCGTAGCCGCCGAGCAATGCGTTACGCGCCCACCACAGATTCCAGATGCCCTGGCCGGTATCGACGGGATAGCCGCCCTTTTGAATAACGCTATCGCCCAGATGCAAAGCCAGCGGCCATGTCAGCGCGATGCCAAGTAGCAAATAGCCGAGCGCGATGGCAATGGCGCGTGGCCATGCCAGCGGCGGCGGCGCGGCGATCAGCGTATTAAAAGCGGGCGAAGAATTCATGGCAGATCAATGCGTAGGGGCGCAGCATACTGCGCCCCTACGCTGTGCGCCGCGATGCGCAATCAATGCGCCCAATGCGCCCGATGCGCCGTCATTGATGTTGCCCCATATCCAG
>JAAUTF010000403.1 GCA_012031775.1 Candidatus Altimarinota bacterium
GCGCAGAGCGCTTCGACAACGCGAAGCCTGGCGCTTCGTTCTCGACTGCATCGTGCAGGGCAGTAGCACGCGCAAGGAACGCACCTACAACCCACTCACGCGCATCGGTAGCAAAGCTCGGATCAAGCGTGCGAACGGCTTCTATTTGGCGCAAGGCCTCGGCAGCGTTATTGCGCTCGATCGCCTCGTTCGCGCGTCGCTGATGGCCCTGGAGTGCAAACTGACGCGCATCTTCGCGCGGGGTGCCAGTGCTGAAATCGGGGTCGATCGCCTGCACCTCGCTGAAGAGCGCCACAGCACGCTCGACCTCACCGCTATCGGCTACCTGTTTTGCCTGCTCATAAAGTGCTTGCGCCGCCTCCACAGCCGCGATCTCAGCGGCGAAATAGCCGTTGCGCTCGACAAGCGCACTGTCGGCAGCGGCAGCAGCACTACGTGCCGCCTCCAGAATACGCGGCTCGACAACGCCGCTGCGCGCAAACAAGCGCAGTTGGCGCGCGAGCACGACACTCCCAATGGCGCGCTCGTCGCCAAATAGCTCCGGGGCCAACGCAAAAGCTTGTTGAAAAGCGTCCGCCAGAGCCTCCGGCGCGGCGACTTCGATCAACGAACGGGCGATATAGGTTGGCGGCGGCTCGGCGATAAGCTTAGGATCGAGGCGCAGCACCTCACTGAGCGCAGCAGTGGCGCTGACGACATTACCAGCGCTGATAAAGACATCGGCGTCAAGCAGGTTCTTGCGCGCAACCAGGGCGCGCGCCTCTGTGCCGGGGTTAAAATCCAGGCCCGGGTCGAGCACGAGCGCCTCGTTAAACTTCACTAACGCGCCGTCGAGATCGCCGGCGGCACCGAGCACTCGGCCTTCATCAACATGGGTACGTGCGCTGGCGATGTCGTCGATACGGCGTTCGATGTCGGCGGGGAAGGTCACGATGATGTCGCGCGCCTGTTGAACAAAGGCCAGCATCACTGGAGCAAACCCGTTGCGGCTGTGTGTATAGATGCTCGTCAACAGATCCTGCAGCGCTTGCGAGTCGTTACGCGCGAAGGTTTGCGGGTCGATGGTGACGATCTGTTGCACCACCTGAGCCACCGCGACAGCCGCTTCAGTCGCCTCAGGGCTACCCGGTATCATTGTCGTTAACGTGTTGAGCTTAACGGGGAGATCAGCGTCAACCAGCACCTTGATCGCAATGCGGCGTGCCTCAGCCTTGGCATCGAAGCGCAGCCCATGGTCAAGGCGCTGAGCCGCTTTCAAGCGCGCCACTGCCAATTCGATATCGCCCGCCGCCGCCGCAGCAACACCTTCCGCTTCCAGAGCAGCAGCGCGGTAGCGTGTGACAAGGCGGCGTGCATCATTGGGGATGGTCGGGTCGAGGGCGTGAAGGTAATTAAAAGCGCGCACTGCATCGGCAAAATCGCCGTTGCGCGCCAGACGCCGCGCCTCGGCGACGACACTAGGATGCACGCCGAACTGCGGGCAGGGAAGCCGGTAGCCCGCAGTATCGCGGTCGTCGACCCGCCCGGCGAGCACAAAACTGCGCCACTCCTCCCAACTAAAGTTGCGCCCGACAACGGCGCAAGCCTGTTCCGCCAAGTGCGTCTCGTCAACATGCCATTCACGCAGGGTGCCGGCGAAATCCACGCTAAGGAGCTGTCGATCGGCGGCGACAAACAGCAATTCGTTGATCTGTGCCTGGCTCGTCGGATCGACAAAGCTGCCGATATTTTGCCAACTGCCTGTCTCCCAGAGCCCAATACTGCCGTTGTAGTCACCAGCTGCCAGCATTGCAGCATCGCTGCTGAAGTTCAGCGCGGTGATTGTAGCAACCGTTTTCAGCGTCTGCACCAGCTGCCAGTTCGCCGTATCCCAGATCCAGATCGTGCTGCCGCCAGCGACGGCCAGGCGCGTGCCATCTGCTGTATACCTCAGCAGTGGCGAATCGCTGAAATAATCGCCCCCGATATATTCCAGGCGTCGCTGTTCGCGCAGGCCGTCCGCAATATCCCACAATACGATATCAGCGCTGTTGGCCGTCGCCAGCGTCTGACCGTCTGGGCTGAAGGCAAGCGCCGAGGAGTAGCCCGAGAAGCTTTGCGCTGCCCGCAACGCGCTGATCGACGAGGAAGATCCGGGCTTCGCACCGCTCAAGATGGGGTCGTAGTTGTATAACTCGTCGCTGAGCAGCACATAGAGAACGGTCTCACTGCAGTTTGCTAGGTCGCAACCGATGACGGCCAGCCAGCGATCATCCGGGCTGAAGCTGAGCGCGCGGATCTCGGCGATTTCGTCGAGCGGGTACCACCGAGTTGGCACTGCCTGTCCTACTTCAGGCTTAAAAACCGCCACCTCACCAGGCTGTGCAAAAGCCACCAGGCTTCCGTCGGCGCTCAATGCGAGCTGTGGCACATACTCATCAAGCGGCACAACCAGCGGATTAACAGGGTCGATGCCCTCGGATGTTATAGCGTAGCGGCGGAGCTCACGCGTGACACAAGACGTTTCCGGGCAGGTGATGGTGACAAGGGCTGATTGCGGCTCATGTCCAGCTTCAGCCGACACAAAATGGCTTAAGGCAGCTGTATCCTGGCTACCCTTGATGCCGACCTGCTGATCGATCAGCCGTGGGACGCCGTTTCGCTGCCAGAGGATGGCGGAGCCATCGGTACCGAGCGAGGCGAAGGCCGTGCCCTCCCTGGGCACAGACAATGCGCTCAGGCCCTGGGCGTGGCCCTTGTGCTCGGCGATCAGCTGGCCGGTCACAAGGTCCCATTCGACAACCGACGGTTCTGGCCCAACGGAAAAGAAGCGGTTCGCACTGCCAAAAGCAACATCGTTGACCGGCCCGTTGTGGTGGCGTAATTCGCCGATCAGCGGTGTAAGTCGCTCGTCCGCGACACCCCAGAGCGTCAAGGTACCATCGCGCGTTCCAACAACCAGGGCGACTTCATTGCCCAGACCAGCGTCGATCGAATTAGGTGCCAGCGGGTGAAAGGCGACAGCGGTGAAGGTACTGGTCGAGATACTGCCGCTATCCAGCACTGTAAAGCCATCATCGCTAACACGCAGGAGCAGAACATGCTCCGTCGCCAGGGCGAGCAGGCTACCGTCGGAGCTAAAGGCAAGGTCGACGATCTCTTGCGCGCCAAATCGCCCCTCTGGTGCGTCCCAGCGCGCTAGTTCACGCGCTTGATCGCCGTCAAGCTGCCATAAGACCAGCACCTGAGCGCCGCTGTCGACGTTCAAATATTTCACCAACAGCTGTTCACTGCCAGGGCGAAAGGCGAGATGCTCGGGAAGTAATGTGCCGGAACCTATATCGACATTCAGCAATTGCTGACGCGTCAGCACATCCCAAAGCAGCACATCGTCGCTATCATAACTCACCCCGGCAAGCAAGGGTCGCGCGGGGTCGTCGTTAAAAACAAGCCTGCGAAAGTTGGTCATTGCCCCATTAGCAAAGGTAGCGCCGTCCGGTGTGCCGCTTGCGGTATCCCAGAGCTGGATCGCGCTACGGATACAAGCTGGCGGCTCGACCGAGTCGTCGTAGGCATTGCAGGCAGCGCTGGCGAGGTACTGGCTATCCACACTGATGGCTATGGCCCCAAAGGGCCGTCCGTTGTTGTTAAGATAGGCCCGGATGGGCGCGGGCTGCGAGAGCGCGCTGACGAACTGCTGTTTAGCGACGACGCTGGCAGGGTCTTGCTGCACGGCAGCAAGCGAAAGCAACACAGCGGTATCGAGGCGATCTTTGTTAAGCGCAGATTGGGCAGCAAGCTGGGCGGCGGCAGCTGAGTCTGCCTCGCGGTCGGCGCGGTCGCGCTCGTTGCGCGCGGTATTCGGCTTCAGAGGCGATAGTCGTCGCGGCGGCTTCAGCGGTACGGCGCGCCAGCACCGCCTCGTTGCTGGCGACGACCGCTTCGTTGCGCGCCACGTAGGCATTAAAGGCGGCTATCAGTGCAAAGCCAAGCGCGAAGGCGAGCGCAATAACGGCCCAACCCAGGCGACGGGCCGAGCGCGCGCGCTCTTCGGCGAGCGCGCGCTCTTTAGCGGCCAGCTGCTCGGCCTGGCGGGCGCGCTCGCGCTCGACCTCGATCTCGCGACGACGCGCGGCTTCTTTCGCCTCTTCCTCGGCATGTTGCGCCATGAGGCTTAACGCAATATACTCCTGCTCCAGCGCGCTCAGATCGTCGTAGCTTTGCGCCTCTTTCAGCACATCGCCGCGCAGCAGCGTTTCGGCGGGCGCCCGCGGCGCTGCCAGGCATCGGCGGCGGTTGTCAGCTCACGACGTTTATAGAGCGCGCCACGCTCATCGTTGAGCCAGCCAAGCAGGCGCTTCCAATTGCGGATCAAAGCCTCGTGGGCGATCTCGATCTGGGTATCGTCGGCGCTCTCGCCGGGGCTGAGGCGCACCAGACGCGCAGCGACCAGTTTCTGTACAATTTCGCTGACGCGCGCCGGATCTTCGGGGATGCTGGCAAGATCGCTGAGCGGGATGCGGCGGCTAGTGAACTCCTCACTGAGGCCGGGGCGCACCATACGCAACAGGATGCGGCGCAGCGTCTCCTGATTCTGCGGAATAAGGCCGTCGTACAATTCGTCGGCGGCGTGCTCAAGCGCCTCACGCCCGCCGCCGATAGCGTTATAGGCAGCCAGCGTCACCCGGTTGCGCTCGCGACGATCCCAGAGGCGGCGCAGAGTAAACTGCAAGAGCGGCAGCGCCGCGATCTCGCCCTGCAGCTCTTCCACCAGCTGCTCGATCACGCCAGCCTCGAACTTAAGGCCAACTTTGCGGGCCGGCTCCTCGATCGCCTCGCGCAGTTCGGCAGCGGTGAGCGAAGGGATATAGACATCGGCCTCGTCGAAGAGCAGCTTGAAGGCAGGGGCCTCACCGACGGCCTCGACAAAGTCACGGCGCATGGTCAAGATCACACGGTGGGGCGGTGCTGGCTGCTGAACAAAGGCTGTCAAGCGGTCGAGAAAGGCGCTGCGCAGCTGGGCATCGCGACAGAGCAGAAAAGTCTCTTCGAACTGATCGATGACGAGTACCAGCGGCGTCTTGCGCGGGTCGACGTTGGTAAGCGCGGCATCGAGCGCAGCGAGCGGGTTGGAGCCGGGAATGACGGTGGCAGGGTAGGCCCAGCTTTCGCTGCTAAACGCCGCGCTACGCATCAACAACGGGATGAGGCCAGCGCGCACCAACGAGGATTTGCCGCCGCCGGAGGGGCCGATAAGCGCTAGCAGCCGCTGCTGCTCAAGGTGTTCGCCGAGCTGGCGGATGAGCGCGCTGCGGCCAAAGAAGAACTCGGCATCGTGCTGTTGAAAGGCATCAAGGCCGACATAAGGGCAGAGTGCGTCGAGCAACTCGGGCGCGCGCAATGGGTCGAAATCCGCCAGCGTAGCGTCATCGTCGGGCGCGCCGAGGCTGTGCAGCACATTCGCCCAGTAATCGAGCAGGCCCTGGGCGGTCTCGCGCTGCAGCGGCTCGTCGAGCAGCACGTAGTCCGTATCCTGGCACAGCACCATGGCGACGAAGGCGCGCTGGCGGCAACGTGGGCGACGGCGCCGGCGGCCGATCGGGAATACGGCTATCTAGCCGACGAAACCAGCGAAGTCTTCAGCGACAGCGAACCAATCAAGCGGCTGCGCTGACGCGCGGCGGCCTCAGCAGACGTCGAAGGTAGAAGGGAACGGACCAATGGCGTGGAACACGATCGCGGCAAAAGTGCTAGATGACCCATTCGGGTATCAAAGCGCCAACAGGTTGCGCGAGAACCTGATCGCGCTGGCCAGTTCTAGGCTGACGTACGGCCTGGGCGGTAGTCGCACGGTCAGC
>JAAUTF010000404.1 GCA_012031775.1 Candidatus Altimarinota bacterium
CAGGAGTAGCGCCAGCCAGGCGAAAGTAGCAAGCTTATCGCTGCGGCGAGGCCAAAACTCAGCAATGTGCTTATCACGACGAGCTGCTGGGGCCGTGCCACCGGGGCAAGCCAAGCCAGCGCCGAGTCGGGGATGAGCTGTGCAGGCAGCGCGCGGCGGCGCTGAACGGCATGCCGGATCTGCCAGGCGGCAATCTGCTGTGTGAGTCGCTCGCGCACCACCAGGAGCGCGAGCAGTACCATCAATAGGCTCAGCACAAGCGGCGGCAACATCGTCAGCCATGCCGTAGCGGCATGGGTCGTCGTCGGACTCACCGTCATCTCTTCAAGCATAACGATCTCCTTGTGTGGTTCGCCAATACGTGACCGTGCTGGCGCACGCCAGGTTCAGAAACGGCTTGGTGCTGGTCAGTGATGGTGGCAAAGCCGCTACCACTGACCAGCACCAACGGCTTTTTTGAAACTTTGTCTCACGATGGTGTGGCTTCTGATGCGCGCTCGACGCCCACGATCTGCGCATCGAGCGCGCTGAGCGCCTTATCGCCGACTTCGCCGTTGGCCACGAGCACCTGTAATGTGCTGCGACGCACGCGTAAGACCGTTAGAAGCACAGTAGGGTTAAGCTGTGCAAGGTCGAGCGCGGCCAGGGCGGCGAGCGCATCGTGGGGCATGCCACCAGCCAGAGCGTTGCGAGCACGCGTTAGCTGCTCTTCACACCTGCGCTCGGCCAAAACACCGCTATTGATCTGCGCCTCAAGCGCCTGCCAGCCGCCGTTCGGCGTCGCGGCTGCCGCATGTTCGACCGCGCTGTAGAGCGTGAAAAAAGCAGTCGACGCCTCGTGCCAGTGGCGCACGGCAACCAGCTGAGAGATATGTGCCAAGGCGCGCTCAGCCTCCGCCGTGTGCTGTGTCACGCAATCAAGGCGCAATTCAAGCACGCGACGTGTTGTGGCAAGCAGCTGTAGATCGCGCCGCTCGCCCCAGGCGCGGCGCAAGATGGCGAGCGCCTGCTCACCGTTGTCGGCCTGAAGTGCGACCTCGGCCCGTGCAAGCACTTCTTCCAGCGCGCGCCGGTTCAGCGATCCGGCACGGGCAGCGGTGACGGCGCGTAGTTCAAGCAGCTTACGCTGCAAAGCAGCTGGCGTTTGCTGTTCTCCATTCCAATGCAAACTATCGCCGTGAACGCTTGCAGAGCATTGCCAGCACGGCTCGCCATCTTCGTCGAAGTCGAGCGCTACAAGCGGAATACAGCGCGGTCGCGGGCCATGATCACAGCCATCGGTCAGGCAGATTTCGCGGATAAAGCGCCGCCCGCCGATACGCGCAATATGGATCACAACTTCGAGATTCGCGCAGAGATCGCCGAGCGCGTCGTCGCGTCGATGCGCATAGGTATAGGCGCTTGGCATTGCGGCGCGATCGGCAAAGCCAAGTAAGGCCTGGTACGCCGACTTGGCGTGGATCGTGGTGAGCACAGGATGCCCGCTCACGGCGATGCTGAGGATAGCGCCAGCCTCTTCAGCGCGCGTTTCCCCCGGTGCAACCAGCGATGGCGTCTGGCGCAGAGCCTCGCGTGCGGCGCGCCCATAGGCAGCGGGTTCCAGCGTCGTCTGCACCAGCTCGCGTGTCCAGCTCGCGTGACGTACATTGATCTCTAGCGTATTGTCTTCGATCGTGAGCACGTGCGGCTCGCTGGCCAGGAATTGACCAGTGCTTCAAGCAGGGCAGTTTTGCCGCTGCCTGTTTCACCAGCGATCAGAAAAGAGCAGCGCGCGCGCACCAGCAGCGCCAGCAGCGCAGCAACGCGCTCGTCACAGGCACGGCGGGCAGCGATGTCGTCGAGTGTCCAGGGCCGACGACGTCCGCGACGAATGCAGATCAGCGCCTCGCCCGCCGGGGTGCAGGGCGGGATGGTGACGTGCATCCGTGTACCGTGGGCCAGCGGCAGCGTCGCCTGCGGCGCATTGCGGTCGAGGCGTACGCTAAGGCGATCGGCCAGTAATAACGCTCGCGCTAGTGGCTCGCCGGGCGTTGCAAAGCGCTCTGGCACAAGTGTAAAATCTGCACCCTCTTCTTGCACCATGATCTGGGTGCCGATCATTTTCACCTCCTGGATGCGCTCGTCGTCGAGATAAGGCTGCACCGGCCCCCAGCCTAGCGCAGCGTGATACAGCTGCAACAGCGTGTCTTCATCGACGCCAAGCCGGGCCAGCAGCCCGCCGCGCTCCTGGTGCTCACCGATCAAGGTACGTAATACGCGCAGCACGGCCGGGTTGCGCTCGGTGGCCGGGGCGACCGGATCGAGCACCTCGGCGGGCAGGCGCTCGACAAGCGTATCGCGCACATATTGCAGCAACTCCGCGTTATGCACCTCTGGATCGCGCCGCCGCATTATTGGAGCCGCCCCTAATAGCGATTGCAAGCCGCCATCTTCGATAACCGAAAGCATAGTTTTATTCACCTTTGATGTGCTCTCTGACAGATTGCAAATACATTCGTTACTGGCCCGCCGCCTGGGGCCGCGGTTCACACAAGATTGCTGTGCTCTGTGCTCTGCGCTCTATGCTCTCCACTCACAGCGCCGACCGATCCGAGCGCGCCACGGGCCGGAGAGCGTCGCCTTCGTATCGCCACGCAGGCGATGTACCAGGTGTGCCCAGAGGCCAGACTGCGGCATAGGTAGCGGTGGACTCACGCCGAGTTGCTGGCAGACACTATCGACGACCCGATGAACAGCACCGGCGAAAGCGCTGTGCGGCCCGAGATCGAGCATGTTGCGGTAGCCATCGTGCTCGTCGGCCATACTGGCCAGACGCGGCTCGCGCGGCAAGATCCCGAGCGTCTTAACCTGGGGATAGCGCTGCACAAAAAGTGCGCGCACCTCGTCGACAGAGGCCGTCACCCCGCGCTCCGGCTGCATAAAGAGCAGCATGCAGGAATCGAGACGGTCGGGCATGTGCTCATGAAAGTGATCAAGCATATGGCCAACGCCCATACGTTCTCTAGCCCCTGGCGGAGTTGGCAACACGACAGCGCCGCCGCTCTGCAAGGCGTGCGTGGCATACGGGCGACGCAAATAGTCGGGTGGTGTATCGATCAGCAGCAGATCATAGCCGGGTAAGGCGACGACGCTACGGTAGAACTGCTGCCAATCGGGCAGACGCACATCGTGCTCGGCGCGGGCCACACTATGCGAACCGATGAGGAAGTCGACACGGCCCCAACCGGCACCATTCGCACGCGTGTGCTCGGCCTGGTAGATAAAAGATTGGAGCCCGCGCTCTCCCCACTGCGCCGGGCCGCGTTGAATGAGATGCAAATACGATGGCGCGCTCGCCGGGATGCGAAACGCTGGCACCAGGCCTGGGTTAGAAATATCCGTATCCCAAACCAACACGCTCAGGCCACGACGGCGTAAGCCTTCTGCGAGCATGGTGGTCGCGAAGGTTTTGCCGATGCCGCCTTTCGCTGCAGCCACACAGAGCACCGGCAAGTTACCGCCAGTGCCGTGTGGCTTCAAGCTGAGCTGATCCCCGATCCAGGTAGCTATTGCCTGCGGGTCGCGCTCGTTCAAGGTCGGGATGCCGACACCGCGCGCATCGTTGAGCAAGCTGCGCCCTGTCCCGCTCATATTCAACAACACACGCACCTGGGCTTGCTGCGCGGCAACTACAACTCGCCAGATCTCACTTGGTGGCACATCGCGCGCGTCGTCGAGGTAGAGCGCCTGCGGCGGCGCTCCGCGCCTATCAGTCGACCTACCTGCTCAAGACGCGAAGGGGCGAGCACCGCTAGATCGCCATAGCCATCGAGCTGCGCTGTTAAACCTTCAATTGCACTAAAAACAAGGAGTTCCATGGTATTTTCCTTTCAAACACAAAGAAAGAAGTGTGGTCGCCTGTGCGGGCGACCACACTAACCGCTACATACGCCCATGGCCCCATTCGGCTTGCACATAGCCGATGCGCTGCAAGCTGTCGCTGTAGGTATCGTGACGAAAAAGCACATTGGTGGGGAAGTGGTCGCCGCTCTGGCCCTGCGCGCCCTGGCGAAGCACCTCTTCGATGGCAAGCACCGCGCGGCGGCCTTGCGCTGTGCGCCCGATATGAACGACGATTAAGTTCACCGAATCTGAGGTGATCATACCGCGTACGATCTGCGCTGCCGATTGGCCAGCCCCGCCCGACTCGCTAGCTAATCCGATCATTGCCATGCGCTCCAGGTTGCGTAGCGCCGCCTGCACATGCGAGGCGTGAATAGTGCCAACACCAGGATGCCCGGTTGCCGCCGCCTGCAAGAGCGCCATCGCCTCGCCGCCGCGCACCTCGCCGACGATGATGTAGTTCGGCTTTTGGCGCAGCGCAAAGCTGACCGCGCGTGAAAACTCGTTGCCACCGCTCATCACTTCGATATGCAAGCTGTTAATACAGCGCGGCAGTTCGCCACCGTCTTCGATAAAGACGAGCCGCTGTGTGTGGCCAAGCTCCTGGGTCAATCCGGCGGTCAGCGTCGTCTTGCCGCTACCAGTCGCACCGCCCACCAGCACCGAGGCTCCACAGCGCAGCGCTTCCATCAGTAATTCAGTTGCCTCACGATTGATCACACCGCTGATGATCAGATCGTCGAGTGTGCGCCAGCGCTCGGGCAGGGTGCGTACCGCGATCGAGCCGCCGTCACGCGAGTGCGGCTCGGCGGTAACGGCGTAACGTAAGCGATCGGCCACGCCCTGTACGGCCAGTGACGGCCAGGTAACTCGACCATCAGCGTGCTCCCACCAGCGCAGACGATTGCTGCGCAGTAGCAGCTGGCGCTGCGTCCAGGCGATCCACGAGGGATGGCAGGTCACGCCGGTGTTTGTCATCACACCGCGCTGGATGATAAAAAATGGATCGTGCGGCGGGCCGTTAAAGAGCATGTCAGAGACCTCGTGGCCCGGTGCGCGCCACAGTTCCAGCGGGCCAAACCAGTCGATCGCCGCCCAGATGCGCAGTTCGTCCGCGAGCTGCAAGCGCGAGAGGCATTCGGCGAAGGGCCGGTCGAGCATAGCCAGCAAGCGCCCGCTTGCCGTCAACAGATCCAACTCCTCGCGCAGCCCTTCAGCGTCGCTATCTGCTGCACGTTGATTGTGATGGAAGTCATCGCCATGGAAGTAGTGCTGCATTGGACTCCTCAGCCTAAGTTCTCGGTTTTTGCTACTTAATTCCCTGTGTCATCGAGCGTCTCACCCGGCACTGCCACACCTTCGCCGGGCAGGCTGGCACCCTGCTCGACAGGCATCACTTCGAGCAAATCGGAACTGATCTGGCCGATGTCGAGGCGATCGAGCGCCGTGAGCGGCCGAGAACTGGCACCGTAACGCTCGCCCCACAGCTGTAAGCCAGACGCCTGCGCGGCCCAGACCGCATGAGCCTGGTAGGGAGTCAGCTCCAGGTAGGCGATGCGCTCGGCCTCATCGACATAGAGCACACGCACGTCGCTCAGCAGGCGGCAGGCGTAAGGCCGCCCGAGCGCGCCATTTGTCGGCAGCGGCGCAAGCCCAGCGGCGGCGCGACGCGCATTGTCACAGACAACCGGTCGCCGCTTTGGTCGTTAAAGCCGATATTAACGCGATCGCGATAGGTCAGCGGGCCGATCGTCACCGTCGCGAACGGCATAGGCACCATCTCGGCACTTAGCGCCTGTCCATTCGGATACACCGGCTGATCGGGCGGTTCGGCCAGCAACATCGTGGGCTGCACGATCTCATTGCTGCCGAGGTCGCGCGCGGCGTAGCTGCCGAGCACCGCGCTTGTATCGGTGATGCCGGCCAATTCGCG
>JAAUTF010000405.1 GCA_012031775.1 Candidatus Altimarinota bacterium
AGGGCGTTTAAAATGTGTAACCTGTGTAGCAGCTGTGCTGTCACACAGGTTTACACAGGTTATCGATACCCATGCTCATCGCGCTCGATACATCAACACACATAAGCGGCATCGCGCTCTACGATGGCGCTGTGCGCGCCGAAGTCGTCTGGGATTCGGGGCGCAACCATACGGCGCAGATCTTGCCACAGCTCGACCTGCTGCTGCGCCATAGTGGTGTTATGCGCGGCGATCTGCGCGCGGTAGTGGTGGCGCTTGGCCCTGGCAGCTGGAGCGGCCTGCGGGTGGGCTTGAGCATCGCCAAGGAATCTGTCTGGCGGGCGATCTGCCGCTGCTCGGCATCAGCACGCTCGATGCTATCGCGAGCCAGCAGCCGCCTACGGCAATGCCCGTCTTCCCGTTGATCCGATTGGGGCGTGATCGTTTCGCCACAGCCGAGTTTCGCGTGCAGGGCGAGCTCGATCGGCGTGAGGCCGACCGCAACGTTACGTTGCCAGAACTCTGCGCCACCATTGACGACGGTGCCCTCTTCTGCGGCGATGTCGAACCGCCTGTCCAGGAGGAACTGCTGCGCCTGATCGGCGAGCGCGCCGCCTTTCCGTCGCCCCCCCGCACTCCTACGACGACCGGGTTATCTGGCGGCGCGCGGTTGGCAGCGCTTTATTGATGGCGCGCGCGATGATGTAGTAACGCTTGAACCGATTTATCTTGGCGAGGCAGTTAAGCCAAAGGCATAACAGGCAATGTCAGCACTCAGCCGCTTCGAACAGTTTATGGAGGAGATGGTCGAAGGCTCGGTGGCACGCTTTTTTCGCAGCCCGGTGCAGCCCGCCGAGATCGCCAAACGCCTTGAGCGCGCCATGGAGAGCAATCAGTCGATCGGGGTCAAGCGCGTGGTGGTGCCGAGTTTCTACCGCGCCTTCCTCAACCCGCGCGATTTTACCGTCTTTCAGCCGGTGCGCGCCCAGCTCGAAGAAGAAATGGCGACCTACTTGAGCGAGTTAGCCACCGAGCGCAACTTCACCATGCTTGAGCATCCACGCGTCGAACTCGCCGCCGACCAATCTGTTTCGCAGCGCAGTATTCAGGTGGTGGCCGAAATGGCGTCGAGCGCCGGGCCTAATTCTACACAGGTGATGCCGGCCCAGGTGATGCCGGCCCAGCCACGCAGCCACGCTATTTTGCTGCTCCAGGCACCTACTGGCCCGAAGGTTATTCCCGTCGAGAGCACGCTCGTCACGCTTGGCCGCGCTCGGCAACGATATAATTCTGGAAGACACTCGCGTGTCGCGTCACCACGCGCAGCTCAGCTACCGCAACCGACGCTTCTGGCTGACCGACCTCGGCAGCACGAATGGCACCTTTGTGAACGGCGAGCGCATCAACGAGGCGGGGCTGCGCAGCGGCGACACCTTCTCGCTCGGCGGCCTCGAACTGGTCTTTCGCGAGAGTTAGTCGCTGGATGTGCGAAGGTGCGGGGGCGCAGCATGCTGCGCCCGCACGCGAGTTATCTGATGTTACGCGAGTTATCTGATGTTCGATATAGCTGAGCTGTCGGTCGAAGTGGTCATTTTGCTGCTGCGCATTGCGGTGTTTTTTGCTTTATTTTTTTCTCTGGCAGGTGCTACGGGTGGTGGTGCGCGATCTGCGCACCGGTGTAGCCCCCGCACCGACGCAGGCTTCGCCCTATGGCCAGCTCGTGATCACGAGTTCAGGGCTGCCGGGTATCGCGGTCGGCAAAACGTTCCCGCTCGCGCCGCAGACCACGATCGGGCGCAGCACCGAGTGCGAGATCGCCCTGAACGATACCTTTCTCTCCGCTGAGCACGCGCGCCTCAAGCTCAACGGCGATGACTGGACGCTCGAAGATCTGCATAGCACGAATGGAACGTTTATTAACGGCTACGAGGTGCGCAGCGCCACTGCGATCAACGAGGGCGATGTGATCCGTATCGGGCGCGTCGAGCTGAAATTTGTGCGCGCGTAGGGTCGCGCCTCCTCACCTATCTGCGCTTTTGTGCGTTTGGACGGTTTTGTGATATACTTCGCAGTGTTCAACGCGTCCCGTACCAATACCTCCGAGGGCAGACAATGCTGTCGAACTACGGCTTCATCGCAGTATTCTTCCTGGCTGCACTCAGCTTCCCGGCAGTCCCGCTGATACTCGCCCACTTTTTGCGCCCGCGTCGCCCCACGCCGCTCAAGCAATCTACTTATGAGTGCGGTTTGGAAGTGATCGGCGATTTTCATGTGCAGTTCAAAGTCCAGTACTATCTTTACGCGCTGGCCTTTGTGATTTTCGATATCGAGGTAGTGCTGCTCTACCCCTGGGCGGTGGCTTTTAATCAGCTCGGGCTTTATGGTTTGGTAGCAGGCAGCGTATTTTTGCTGCTGCTCTTCGCTGGCCTGATCTACGAGTGGCGCAAGGGTGCTTTAGAATGGATGTAAGATTGCAGATTGCAGATTATGCTGTGCCAATCTGCAATCTGCAATCTGCAATCCGCAATACTAATGGATATTCAACTCGATCTTGAAAAACAAGGTGTATTTCTTTCGACGGTGAACCGCTTCTACAACTGGGGGCGGCGCTCGTCGATCTGGCCGATGGCTTTTGGCCTGGCTTGCTGCGCGATCGAGATGATGGCTTTTGGTCTGAGCCGTTACGATGTGGCGCGCTTTGGTGCCGAGCTCTTTCGCGCTAGCCCGCGCCAGGCCGATTTGATGATCGTAGCCGGTACCGTCACGAAGAAGATGGCTCCGCAGGTGGTGCGCCTCTATAATCAGATGGCCGAGCCGCGCTATGTTATCTCGATGGGGGCCTGCGCAACGTCCGGCGGCCCCTTTCGCGATGGCTACAATGTGCTACGTGGCATCGATTTGTTCATCCCGGTTGATGTGTATATTCCTGGCTGCCCGCCGCGCCCCGAGGCACTGCTGCACGCCCTAATAACACTGCAGAAGCAGATCGATCAGCAAAAACTGGGTCGTGTGCGCTGGTATGGCAGCGGTGAACGCCCGCAGACGAGCGATTTCCCGGTGCCGACCTTTGGTGCTAGAGGGCTTGAGATCGATGGTAAGCTGGTCGATCCGGTCGGCGGCCTGCCGTTGTTGAGCCCGTACACCTCGCCGACACAGGGTGAGGTGAAGAGCGGTCGCATCGAGCACCCCGAGATCGCGCGCAGCTTCCCGATTATGGATGCAAGTGTCGAGCTGGAGCACGCACTGAAAGCGACAGGTATCTCGCCCGAGATCGCCGCCAACGACCTGAAGCGCAGCGAGGTCGCTGATGGCTAAGCTGAGCGGTGCCGAGCTGCGCGAGCGGCTCGAACGCGAGCTGCCGTTGGCGCTGGCCGATAGCGGCGCGCAGCTGCCCACGCCCGCAGCAATCCATGGTCCGCCGCCGATGGTGCAGGAGTCCGAGGATGTGCTGATCGTTGCCGAGCGCCTGATCGAGGCCGCGCTCTACCTCCGTGATACGCTTGGCTACAGTTACCTCTCGGATATAGCGGTGGTTGATTTTCTCGCCGAGGATGTCTTTGAGCTCGTCTACCGCTTCTATCACCTCGAAGGCGGTGCACCGCTCACGCTTAAGCTGCGGGTGCCGCGCGCAGCGCCCGATGTGCCAGCGCTTACCCCGCATTGGCCGGGGGCAAATTTTCACGAGCGCGAAGCCTTCGATCTCTTCGGTATCCATTTTGTCGGCCACCCCGCGCTACGCCGCATTTATATGTGGGACGAGTTTGAGGGCTTCCCGATGCGCAAAGATTTTTCAAAGCAGGGCGATAAGTACATCGGTGACGAAGAGTAATGCTCAAAACCGAAAAGCTTCAAATCAATATTGGGCCGCAACACCCCTCGACGCACGGTGTGTTTCGCATGTTGGTAACGATCGATGGCGAGACGATCGTCGATCTGGTGCCGGTCTTTGGTTATCTGCATCGAAACCACGAGCAGATCGCCGAAGTCAATACCTACCTGCAGAACATGCCCTACACCGATCGGCTCGATTATTTTAACTCGATGGCCAACAACCACGCCTACGCGCTGGCGGTAGAGAAGCTGGCGGGCATCGAGGTGCCGGAGCGCGCTGAGTACATTCGTGTGATCATGGTTGAGCTAACGCGCATTTTGAATCACGCCGGTGCGCTGGGCTTTCTGATCAACGATATGGGTGCCTGGCAGACGCAGCTGGCCTTCGGCATGCGCGAGCGTGAGAAGATCCTCGATCTGTTCGAGTTGGTGAGCGGTGCCAGGCTTATGTGCAATTACTTCCGCTTTGGTGGCGTTGCGCGCGACTTGCCCGCAGAGTTCGTGCCGAAGTTGCGTGAGTTAATGGTGGCGATGCCGACCTTTGTCGATGAACTGGAGCGGCTGCTGCGCGAGAACGAAGTGCTGCTGCAGCGCGCTGTCGGCATCGGTATTCTGCCAAAGGAACTGGCGATCTCGTACAGCGTGACCGGCCCGGTGCTGCGTGGCAGCGGTATCGCCTATGATATTCGTAAGGCGGAAAAGTACAGCGTCTACGACCGATTCGACTTCGATGTGCCGGTTGGTTCGGTGGGCGATGTCTATGACCGCTTTCTGGTGCGGATTGAAGAGATGCGCCAGAGCCGCCGTATCTTGGAGCAGGCGCTTACCCAGTTGCCCGACGCAAGCGGCGGCCATATCAACCCGAAGGCGCGCCAGAACGTGCGCCCGCCGGTGGGCGATGCTTATGCGCGCATCGAGTCACCGAAGGGCGAGCTGGGCTTTTACCTCGTAAGCGATGGCAGCAGCAAGCCCTATCGCTACAAAGTGCGCGCGCCCTCGTTCATCAATCTCACTCCGCTCGGCGACATGTGCCGCGGCTACAAAATCGCCGATGTGGTTGTGATTCTTGGCAGCATCGATATCGTGATGGGCGAGGTCGATAGGTGAGGGTAGGACTCAGGATTCAGAATTCAGAATGTTCGGCATAATGCAGCGCAACGTGTCGGGGCGGGCCAGCGTGCCTGCCCACAATGCCGGGCCGATGTAGCCCGCTCGCAATGTCATCAATAAAATCATCATGGAAATAGATCGCGGCAAAATCATCGTTATGGATCGAGGTGGTGGCAAGGCCGCTGGCCAGGGCGTGCTCAAGGCGATGGGCGTGATCTGGCGGCATTGGCGCGAGTCGTTTGGTAAGCTCGAGCGCTTCGACCAGACCGCAGGCACCTTTACGATCGAGTACCCTGAGGAGCGCCGTGCGCTGCCTGAGGCTTTTCGTAATATGCCGATCCTGCTCTACGACGATGCCACCGGCCAGGAGTTGTGTACTTCGTGCTTCCAGTGCCAGCGCATTTGTCCGCCGCAGGTCATCCATATGACGCAGGTCAAAGATCCGTCCACTGGCAAAGGTGTGCCGGCAGTGGCCGAGTTCATCATCGAGTACGATGCCTGTATGAGCTGCGGGTTCTGCGCCGAGGTTTGTCCTTTTGATGCGATTAAGATGGATCACGACTTCGAACTGTCGACTGATCACCATTTCGGGCTCACCGTCGACAAGCAGGGTCTAAACCGGCCCGTCTCGTATTACGAGCGTATCGCGCCAACGATGTGGGCGGCGGCGCGTGAGAGCGCGAACAAGAAGCTGCAGGCGAATATCAAACGGCGGCCAGCGGGTGTTGGCATTGCCCCGCATCTAGGGCAGAATTCAGAATTCAGAATTCAGAATTCAGAAGTTGCAGCGCAGCCGGTGGGAGAGCGCAGAGGGCAGAGCGCAGAACCCAGAACCCAGAACGCAGAACCTAGAACCCAGAACCAGAACCTAGAACCCAGAACGCAGAACCTAG
>JAAUTF010000406.1 GCA_012031775.1 Candidatus Altimarinota bacterium
GGCCTGCACGTCGAGGCCAACGTCGGCCGCGTGACCGTTTGCGCCGAGGCGATCGCGCTCGGGCGTGCGCTTTCTCAGGGCTCGTCGGCGCTGGAAACGATCGTGGCCGTGCGCCGTGCCAACCACGATCCCACGCGTTTTACCGTCGTCTCGCCCTGCGGCATGTGCCGCGAACTGATCGCCGATTATATGCCCCATGGCTTTGTGCTCTGTGTCGAAGACGAGCAACTTAAAAAGGTTCCCGTGCTGGCGCTGCTGCCAGGCCGTTACGATCGCGATGTGCCTGTATTGGCCTGATCCAGGGAGTTTCTTGACAAACATAACCAAGAAAGATAACATACGTACAGATCGACGGAAGAGGTGCGGTATGCTGCGCCTTCGTTTCTAGCGGACAGAAGGAAACTATGCTTACCACCGCCGAAGCCCAATCGGCTCAGCTCACGCCGCAGTTCGACCGCAGCGCGCTCAAGGTGAACCAGACGCTGATCATCGGCCTGCTCGCCGTCGCATTTCTGGTCGATAGCTGGTGGATTGTAGCTACAGTGGCTGCCGTGATGGCGCTCGGCACATTTGATGCGCGTATGGCGCTGTTTCAGCGTTTCTATCGCGATGTGTTACGACCTGCCGGTGTGCTCAAGCCCGACCTGCACGCCGAGGCGGCTGCACCACATCGCTTCGCCCAGGGTATGGGCGCTGGCGTCTTGATCCTGGCGCTGCTCGCCTTCGTCGTCGGTTTCACCAGTCTCGGCTGGGGGTTGACACTGCTGGTGATCGTGCTCGCCGCCGTGAACTTGTTCTTTGGCTTCTGCGCAGGCTGCTTCGTCTACTATCAACTCGGACGATTGCGCCACACCGGGTAACCACACTCCTGACTTCTGACTCGTGAGTTCTGAATCCTGACTTCTCACATAATGATCGAACGTATCTTTATCTTACTTGCGCTTGCCACAGCAGTTGCCCTTGCCTTCCTCCTCTGGCGCTACCTTCAGCGTCGACGCCTGCGCGCGCTCGCGCTTGAAACCCCGTTCGCCACACTCGTACCGCAAGGTCGGCCTGCTGTCGTGGCTTTCTCGCTGCCGACATGTAGCGATTGCCGCACCCGCCAGGCTCCCGCGCTCCAGCGCCTGAGTGCTGCCTGGGGCGATCAGATCAATCTCCATACCCTCAACGCCGCTGAACACAGTCGGCTCGCCGAACGCCTCGGGCTGCTCACCGTGCCGAGCACCGTCGTGCTAGACGCACAGGGAGTTGTGCGTTACGTCAACCAGGGCTTCGCCGACGAACAACGGCTGTGTGAGCAGATCGCAACCTTAGGGTAGGCAGCGGCAGTCATAAGTTAGAATCGAGAAGGACTCTGTTGCTGACGCACTCTTGCTTTTGCGAGACGTTGCAAGCGCTTGCCTTCTGAATTCTGACTCCTGACTCCTGATTTCTTCCTGTGCTATACTACCATTATGCTTGCAAAAAGCGTTCAAACGCTCTCCCTGGTCGATCTCGGGCGCATGACTTACCATGATGCCTGGCAGCTGCAGCGCCGCCTTGTCGCCGAGCGCTCGCAAGGGCTATGCGCCGACACTCTGCTGATTGTTGAGCACCCGCCGACGATCACACTAGGGCGCAGCGCCGATCCGGCCAATATTCGTGTTGCAGCCGCCGAATTGGCGCGGCGCGGTATAGTAGTGGTAGAGAGCGATCGCGGTGGGGATGTGACGTATCATGCGCCAGGGCAGATCGTTGGCTACCCGATTCTTAAGCTCGCACGCCACGGCGGCGATCTTGGGCGCTACCTGCGCGGCATAGAGCAGTGTATCATCCAGACTGTCGGCGCATATGGCATTGCTGCCGAGCGTGTGCCGGGGCTGACGGGGGTGTGGGTCGGCGCTGCAAAGATCTGCGCTATCGGCGTCAAGCTGAGCGCGTCGGGCGTCACATCGCACGGGTTTGCGCTGAATGTATCGACCGACCTAGCGGGGTTCGACCAGATCGTGCCCTGCGGCATCCAGGGGTGCGGCGTCACATCGCTAGCACAACTTCTCGGCAGCGCCCCGCCGCACGCCGACGTTCTGCAGTTCCTACTTGCCGCTTTTGCGACCGTATTTGGCGTCGAGGTCGTACCTTCTCAATCGACGATCGATGGCACGCGGTAGGGGTGCAGCAGGCTGTACTCCTATCGCACTACGCCTATCGCAAGGGCGCGGCATGCTGCGCCCCATTAAGGCAGAAACTATGGCAGAGTTTATACCGCTCAACACAATTGGAACCGTCGAGAGCGTGCCCACACGCCCCCGCCGCCCGGAATGGCTCAAGGCGCGCGCCCCAAGTGGCGAGAACTACAGCGATGTGCTGCGCCTGATGCGCGAGAAAGGCCTTAACACCGTCTGCGAAGAGGCGCGCTGCCCGAATATCGGCGAATGTTGGAACCATCGCACAGCCACCTTTCTGTTGCTCGGCGATACCTGCACCCGCGGTTGTCGTTACTGTGCCATCGGCAAGGGCAAGCCAAAGCCGATCGACGAGCTTGAGCCCGAGCGCGTCGCCGACTCGGTCGCGCACTTACAGCTGCGCTACGCTGTGCTCACCTCCGTCAACCGCGACGATGCGCCCGATGGCGGTGCTCATATCTTCGCTCGATCGATCGAATTGATCCGTGCGCGTGTCCCCGAGTGCAAGATCGAGGTGCTGATCCCCGACTTCGATGGGAACTGGGACGCGCTCGCCACCGTGCTTGCCGCGCGCCCGATGTGCTCAACCATAATATTGAGACCGCGCCGCGGCTCTTTCGCCGCTTCCGCCCGCGCGCCCGCTTCGACCAGAGTATTGAACTACTCGCTCGCGCCCGCCAGAGCGACGCTGATCTGGTCACCAAAAGCGGCATGATGGTCGGTGCTGGCGAGACTAACGACGAAGTGCTCGGCGTAATGGATCAGTTGCGTGGTGCCGATGTTCATGTGATGACGATCGGCCAGTATCTAGCGCCCGACAGCAGCTATTGGCCGATCGATCGGTATGTCACGCCCGCTGAGTTCGCGACCTTTAAGGCCGAAGGCCTCGCGCGTGGTTTCCGCCATGTTGAAAGCGGCGCACTCGTGCGCAGTTCGTACAACGCGCACCAGCACGTCGGCTTACCGCAACGTTGATTCAGGAGTCAGAATTCAGAATTCAAGAGTGAGAAGGCTAAGCACAGCACTGTGAAGCCAGAAAATCAGCCTGCGCGGCCTTCGGAATTCTGACTCCTGACTTCCTGAATGCTTCATCATGAACCATCTCTACATCCACATCCCTTTCTGCCACCGGCGCTGCGCTTACTGCGATTTTAACACCTACGCCAATATGGACGATCGTATCGAGGCGTATGTCGCTGCGCTTTGCTGCGAGCTTCGTATGCTTGCAGCAGAAGCCGCAGCCGCACCGCAGTCGTCCTTCGCGATGCAGCCGCTACGCCCAACGATCTTTTTTGGCGGTGGCACGCCGACTATGCTTAGCCTCGGCCAGTTCGAGCGTGTGTTACGGGCCGCTAGCGCGATTGTGCCACTCGCCAACGCCGAGATCAGCAGCGAGGCCAATCCTGGCACCGTGCTGGGCCGCGATTATCTGCGCGGCCTGCGCTCGCTTGGCGTAAACCGGCTCAGCGATGGGCGTGCAAAGCCTGCACGATCCGACATTGCGCGTGCTTGGGCGCATCCACAGCGCTGAAGAAGCTTACACTAGCTATGTCGAGGCGCGCGAGGCTGGCTTCGACAATATCAACCTCGATTTTATCTTCGGCCTGCCCGGACAGGATCTCGCTCAGTGGCGGCAAACGCTCGACACTATCGTCAACTGGGAGGTCGATCACTTCTCGCTCTACTCGCTCATCCTCGAAGAGACCACCCCGCTCTATGCCCAGGTTACCGCCGGGCGTGTCAGCGTCCCCGACGACGACGCCACCGCTGCGATGTACGAGGCTGCCATCGACATCCTTGGCGCTGCGGGCTACGCCCACTACGAGATCTCGAATTGGGCGCGGGGAGGGGCGCAACAGGCTACACCCCTCCCTGCGTCCTGTCATCATAACCTGGCCTACTGGTACAACCGTGATTATTGGGCCGCCGGTGCGGGCGCACATGGCCATCGCTTCCCACAGCGCTACTACAACATACTCGGTATCGATGCGTATATCCACGCGGTCGGGCAAACAAAAACGCCCGATCGCCGAGACGATCGAGCTTACGCTTGACGACCTGTGTGCTGAGACGATGTTTATGGGTCTTCGCCTCAGCAGCGGTGTACGCGACGACGGCTTTCGTGAGCGCACCGGGCGCGATCTGCAGGCCAGCTACGGCAGCACCCTCGTCGCTCTCGCCGAGCGCGGCCTGCTGGAATGGGACGGACATACCGCCCGCCTCACACCGCGCGGGCGTATGCTCGGCAATCAGGTCTTCGCAGAATTCGTGTAAACAAGGGCCCCGCAGGCGGCAGCAATCGCTGTAGGCTTACGCCTGCGGCGATTGCTGCCGCCCTGCTTGCTCGCAATAAAACATTGTGCCCGCCGCAATACACAGTGGTATAGCCAGCAGATTGATAAAGGGAATCGTCACCAGGCTAAAACATGCCAGGCCAAACCCCGCACTCGCTGGCATCATCCGAAAGACATGGCTTAGCTTGCGGCGAAAACTGTAGCGCCGTCGCTCAAGCGGCGGATCAAAGAAGTCAAGGCAGGTGATTGTCACACCAAGAACGAACCAGCCGCTGGCCGCGACCATCTGCCCCGCCACCGGAATTAGGTTTACCAGCAACAGCGGCAGGCCCACCACAATCGTTAAAAGCAGCTTCTTCAGTTCATAGAGCAGCGCGCGCAGAATATCACGCAGTGCAGTATGCCACTGTACCGCTTTCGGCGTATACTGCACCCCGCTCAGCTTCGACTCGAGCCGCTCCGAGAGCTCGCCATACCAGGGCGAGCCAAGTACTACGCCGAAACGCACCAGCAGAAACCCGATTAGCGCTAACAGCACCACAAAGAGCAACGCCTGTAACACTACCTCAACGACTTCGGCAAACGCGAAGTTACCGACCAAGCGCTCGATCGCTTGAAAGCCAGCTACAAATAGGCTGGCATATAAAAACAGGCCGACAACAATATTGATAACGATCGGAATCACCACAAAACGCCAGAGGTCTGGCGTACGGTTGATCAAGCTCAGCGCGCGAAACGGATAAAGTAGCCCACTCACAAACGAAGCCGGAGTCTGAAGCATTGTACTCATAACGTCTTCGTCCTCGTGAGCGTCGGCTGCACCGCATACCCACGAGGACTGATTACCACTCAACTTGTTATAACCTGTAACCTTGCCCTACCCCTTGACCGGCTGTGGTACCTGGTTGGCACTTGGTGTTGGCACGACTTCTTGCTCCAGCGTGCCCTGCGGCCCCATCTGATTGGTCTCGACCAGGCGCAGCAATTCCTCTTCGTGGCGCAGCGCGCCGGTGATCAGGCGCACGCCTCGATCGTAGGTAAAGTAGCCGTAGGCCCAGTTGAAGAGCACGATCGCCCGGTTGCGGAAGCCGACCAGAAACACGAGGTGGATGAACAGCCACGCCATCCACGCAAGCCAGCCGCTGAATTGGAGACGTCCGGTCATCGCCACGGCGCGCGAACGCCCGATGGTCGCCATCGAGCCTTTGTCCCAATAGGCGAAGGGTTCGCGTTTCTCGCGCGGCGTCTTCGCGCGGATTTCGTTTACGATGAGTTGGCAGCGTGCGGAGCGGCGCGGCAAAAGCGTCGTAGAGCGTCAACCTGCTTTGATGATCAGCTGCGCCGC
>JAAUTF010000407.1 GCA_012031775.1 Candidatus Altimarinota bacterium
TCGCCTGATCGCGGCTGCGACGGCGACCAGCGTGCCGTGCTGCGCGCGGGCGAGGCCACGCGCGAAGGTTTTGGCGATCGAACCGGTGCTGAGAATGCCCAACGAATAGCTGTGGACATAGTTGTGCCCCCATTACACGAGTAGTTATGCGGCCATTACACGCGCGTAGTATACACTAGGGGAGGAGTCAGGAGTCAGAATTCTGCATTCTGCATTCGCGAGACACGAGACGGGGGACACGAGACGGGAGACGCGAGACGTCCTCAGCCCTCAGCCGTCCCCCACCCGGCTTCGTGTCCTTCGTGGCTACCAAAAGAAGCGCTGTGTCCTCGGCGTACTCTGTGGTTAGATCTGATCGACTTCGCGCAGCGCATGCTCTTCAATGCGCTGGATCTGGCCGTCGCGCAGGTGGACAATACGGTCGGCGATAGCAGCTACGTCCATGTCGTGGGTGATCAGCAGCAGCGTCTGCCCTTCGTCGCGCACAAGGCGTTGCAGCAGGCCGAGGATCTCCTGTCCGGTGCTGCTGTCGAGGTTGCCGGTAGGCTCGTCGGCAAGAATCAGGCGCGGGCGATTGGCCAGGGCGCGCGCGATAGCGACGCGCTGCTGTTCACCACCGCTCAATTCAGATGGCCGATGGCCCACGCGCTGGCCCAGGCCGAGCTGTTCAAGCAAAGCCACAGCGCGCGCACGCCGTTCCGCTGGCGCGATGCCCGCCAGCATCAGTGGCACTTCGACGTTCTCGGCGGCGCTTTTGATCGGCAACAAGTTGAAGCTCTGAAAGACGAAACCAAGTGTGTCGCGCCGATAGGCAACGAGCTGCTTGTCGCTCGCCTTGCCCAGGTCGAGGCCATTAACCACGATACTGCCGCCGCTTGGGCGCACCAGGCCGCCGATCAGGTGCAGCAGCGTCGACTTTCCACTGCCGCTCGGGCCGACAAGCGCAACCAGTTCGCCGCGTTCAACGCTCAGATCGACTCCGCGTAGCGCGTCGACAAAGGTTTTGCCCATGGCGTAACGACGAGCGAGCGCACTCGCTTGAATTAGGGGTTGGGAGGATATCATACTTCACTGTACCATGCATGCTACAATTCGTACGGATATAAATGTCGGAAAAGCCAGAGAGCGTGCGCGTATCGAAGGATTTGCCTTCAACACGCGCACAGTGACGTTTTCTGAACATGGGAAACCGGAGGTGCTAACTATGCCAACGCCATTTCCAGGCATGGATCCCTATCTTGAGCATCCTGCGCTGTGGCCCGATATCCACAATAGCCTGATCGCTGCGCTCAGCGATGAACTCGCCCCGCAACTGCGCCCGCGTTACTATGTAGCGATCAAGGAGCGCATCTACACCTTTGAGCCAGGCGAATTGGTATTCGTCGGACGTGCCGACAATGCGATAGTGCAACGATTCACGCCGTCAGAAACCCTAGCGGAGGCTCAGCCTAGCGATGTGTCGGACAGGGTGATCGTCGAGGTTGCAGCCGCTGACCTGTTGCGCGAAACGTATGTAGAAGTTCGCACAGCCGACACGCATGACCTGGTAACCGTGCTAGAGATCCTTTCGCCAACCAACAAGCGTTCGGGCGAGGGCCATGCACAATATCTACGCAAACGCAACGTTATTTTAAGCTCGCTGACGCATCTTGTTGAAATCGACTTGGTACGAGCGGGTGAAACCATGCCGATGCAGCGTTGGTCTGGCAGCAGCGACTATCGAACGCTGGTAAGCCGTGCCGAACAGCGCCCGCGTGCTCTATTGCTGCCCTTTAATGTGCGCCAGCCAATCCCCGCTTTTGCACTGCCGCTCTATTCTGGCGATAACGAGCCAGTAGTCGATCTCAACCGCATCTTGCACCAACTCTACGAGCGGCGCAGCTACGATCTGCGCGTGAACTATCGCACTGACCCCGAACCACCGCTTGCTCCTGGCGATGCGGCATGGGCTGCCGGTTTGCTCCACGATGCCGACCTGCTGTGAACCGCAAAGGCGCAAAGAGCACCGCCTGCTCTCTGCGCCTCTGCACTGATGTAGTATGTTAATACCGCTTGTAGTGTAATTGCAGATTGCAGATTACAGATTTGAGATTGCTCCGCCGCAGTAGGACGCCATCGCCGTACTTCCAATGGCCGGACATGTTGCCTGGAACTGCATAGTGCTGCCGCCTGGCGCATCAGAACAACCTGCGTGGCAATCTGCAATCTGCAATCTCAAATCTGAAATGGTATTACTCCAAACCTTCGGCCACTTCAAGCGCGGTCGCACCGTCGATGGTACCGGCGATAACAATGCGTACACCGTTCTCCTCCCAGCGCAGCAAGCTACCGCGACCGTCGCCGCTGGTGATCAACTCGCCGGTGAAGCCACGCACCGGCACCTCTTCGACCGTGCTGCCCGCAGGCGGCTCGCGGTCGGCACCCGTCGGGCGCGTGCTCTGCACCAAGCTCAGCGTGGACTCGCCACCAGCATAGTTCTGGATCACGGTGCTGTCGCCCTGCATGCTGACCTCGACCAATACGACGTCGGCGGGTAAGGTGGTGGGCGCAAGCAGCGTGAAGCTCACAGCAGCGCGCGCCTCGTCGATCGTAGACGCCTGCGGGGCCATCTCCTTAGCAATATCGGCGGCCTGCACCACTTCAGCGCCCTCAGGCACCACGAAGGTGAACATGTCCTCACTCAGCCCGCCATCCACCGTGATCGAACGCACCTCAACTGTGCCGCTGCCCAGATCGCTGCCATCGATGGTGAGCTTCAACGGCAACGCCAGCTCGGTGTCGACCCACATTGTGCCCTCGATCAGGCTGTCGAGCTGCATCTCAGCGGCGGTTTCGCTGTTCGGCGACACCTTCACCTGCCAGGTGTTCTTGCCTGCCACCTGCTCTTCGCCGAGCACTTCGAGATCGACCGAGTCGAGGCCGCGCTGAATAACTTCCTGCAGCGTCTCGCTCATCGCCATCGGCGAAGTCGGCGGCTCGTCTTGCACATCGTCGCGGCTACCGGTGATAACTTTGTTCTCGCTTGGGTTGTAAAGCCAGAAGCTGTTGCCATCGCTGACAAAGGTCGTGCCGATCATCTCGGCGCTGCTGGCCTCACGCACTTCAAGGCGGCTGCGGTAGATCGGCTCGCCAGCCTCATCGGTCTGCTCGGTCTTCTGCATCCACACCTCGCCGACAATCGAGCCGCTATCGTCGGGGCTGGTGAAATCGAGCGCCACAGTGGCGTTGACATCTTGCATCGCATCGCGCGCCGCCTCCATACGGTCGACGATTTCCTCGGCGGTGGGCAATGCCTGGCCGCAGGCCGCGAGTGTGAGTGCGCTGAATACGGCAAGCAGGATAAGTGAAATTCGTTTCATCTACGTACTCCATTTTGAGGTTACAGGTTACGGGTTACAGGTTACAGTGGTTTCGCAGAGCGAGGTGTTCCTGCACCTTCTCGATCAGGATAGGTCATAATTGTTGCCAGCGCCAGGGCGGATCTGAAGAGACTGATGAACAACTTGTGAACAATTGTGAACGGCAGCGCAATACCGCCGAAATACGCAGCATAAGTTCGGTATTAGGGCCGATGGAAGAAAGTTGCCAGTCAAGTATTGTTCTGGCAGTATCGAGCTATTGAATAGCTGTGCATCGTTGATGGTGCTGGCTTTGCCAGCACCATCAACGATGCACAGATTTCTGAGGAGGAACCTTATGACACTCGTAGAAGAAGCATATGAACGAAAAGCTGGCGCTGCGGGCGGTCTGGAGGGCCTCCATATTCGCCCGTTTGATTTCAGCGATACAGATTACGTAGGCGCGGTTGCGGTCGACACTATCGTTTACCCCGAGTATCCGAGCACGGTCGCGGAATGGAAGGACGACGACGCCAAGCGCGATCCGAAGTGCCACTACGCGCGTTTTGTCGCTGTGCTCGACGACACCATCGTCGGGCTAGCCGAATACCGGCAGTCGAGCGGTATGTACCATCCGCAGCGCTTTCAAATCGGGGCGGCGATGTATCCTTCCCACCAGGGGCGCGGCATCGGCAAGGCGCTCTACGCAACGCTGCTGGATGCGCTCGCTCCCTTCGACCCGCTCTCGTTACGGGCGAATGTGCGCGAGGATATGGAGCGTGGTGTGCGCTTCTTACAAGAGCGCGGCTTCGTCGTCGATATGAAATCCTGGGAGTCGCGGCTGCCTGTGGCGCACTTCGATTTCACGCCGTACGCCGACGCCGAGGCGAAGATGGTGGCCCACGGCTACCGCGTCGCGACGCTGGCCGAGCTCATCGCGCGCGACCCGACCACCGGCGCAAGCTCTATGAGCTGATCTGGGCCTGCGAGCAGGATGTGCCGCACCCCGAGCCACAGACCAAGGTGGACTTCGCGTTTTTTCGAGCAGCGCCATTTCGAGAACCCGAATTTGTTACCCGAGGCCTGTTTCATCGCGCTCGACGGCGACGAATACGTCGGCATCAGCGAGCTATGGGCCAGCCAGGCATCGCTGGAGGAACTCTACACCGGGTTGACCGGCGTGCGCCGCGCATATCGGCGGCACGGCATCGCGCTGGCGCTCAAGCTGCGCGCGATTGCCTATGCCCAGAAGCACAGCATCACCACCATTAAACCTGGAACGAGCAGAACAACCGGGCTATGCTGAGCATCAACGAGATGCTCGGCTTCGTCAAGCAGCCGATCTGGATGAACTTCGTCAAGTCACTGAGAACTGAGAACTGAGTGTCAGGCCGTGCAAAGAGCGCGTCCGATGGTTCTGGGTTCTCAGTTCTCTCAGAAATATATGAACATCACCATTCGCCCCTTCACCGCCGACGATTACGCAGGCGTGCTCGCCATGCGCAACGCGGCGCTGCCCGACTACCCCGAGAGCGTCGAGGGCTGGCGCTCGTGGGACGACAACCGCGAGCCGAAGTGCCACTTCGAGCGCTATGTCGCCGAAGACGCTGGCACGATCGTCGGCGTCGGCCACTTTTTCAATGTCTCGTGGATGTATCATCCGCAGAAGTTTTCGCTCGACATCGTGGTTCACCCGGAATATCAGGGCCACGGCGTCGGGGCGCAGCTCTACGATCGAATGATGCAGTCGGCGCAACCGCGCGCGCCGCAGATCTTCTGGGCCAGCTGCCGCGAAGACTGGGCGCGCGGGATGCACTTTTTGCAAGGGCGCGGCTTCCGCGAGAAAATGCGCTACTGGGAGTCACGGCTCGATGTGGCGGCCTGTGATCTGAGCCGCTTTGCCGGTGTCCTCGAGCGCGTAGAGGCGCAGGGTATCGAATTGCTGCCGTACAGCGCATTGATGGCCGACGCGCAGCATCTGCCGCGCCTCTACAACCTCGTTATTGAGGTGGGCCGTGATGTTCCAGCACCCGATGAGCAGACCGATATGGACTACGAGCATTGGGTGGCGAATCACAAGGGGAACCCAAACCTTGTGCCGGAGTCGTATTTTATCGCCCGCGACGGCGAGCGCTACGTCGGCATAAGTGCGCTCTTCTCGATGCCGCAGGTCGCCGACCTGCAGACCGGGCTGACGGGTGTGCGGCGCGAGTATCGACGGCGCGGTATCGCGCTAGCGCTTAAGTTAAAAGCCGTTACCTACGCCCAGCGCATCGGCGCATCGAGCATCCGTACTGGCAACGAACAGAACAATCGCCCGATGCTGGCGATCAACGAGCAGCTGGGCTTTGCCAAACTTCCGCCGTGGATCGATTTTGAAAAAATCGTTACGCGCTGATGCGCGCAGTTGTGTTAGGGGTCGTGTCGTGCTCGCGGTGTAACCGCGAGCACCGACA
>JAAUTF010000408.1 GCA_012031775.1 Candidatus Altimarinota bacterium
CTGCCAGGGTTGCAAGAAAGGTTGTCTGGTAGAAGAACTTTGTTGAATTCCCCAACACGACGGAAGGGCGCGCCGCCGCGGTCGCGCACCAGCGTCAGCGATCCGATCACACGCCCGCGCACAATCAGCGGCACGATCAACAAGCTGGCGATGCCGAAACGGTCGATATAGGGCAGGTAGCGCTGCGGCAACTGAGCGCGGATCGTCTCGGGCACCGTTGCAATGCGCACCACCTGGGCGTGCTCAATCACGGCTTTTGTATAGCTTTCGTCCATCGCCTGTGGTAGCCGACCAAGCTCGTTCATGAACCGATGCGCCGCAGGGTTGGGGTGAGCGATCTGGGTCGTAAGCAGCCCAGCGCCATCGGGCGAGAGCAAGCGCAGCGCACAGAGATCGCCGATCGTGGTGGCGATACATGCGGTGACGGTGTAAAACAACCTATCGATATCCGTTGTCACGGTCGCAAGCTGCTGCGACACATCGGCAAGCACACGTAGACGGCGCTGGTCGGACTCGGCGATGGCACGCGCGATGCGCGCCTCGGCCAGCAGGAGCGCATTGTCGAGCGCGAACGCGGCGCGCTCGGCGATGTCCTCGGCCAGCAGCAGATCGTCTGCGGTGTATGCCTCGTGCGTCTGGTCGCGCGTGAGCGAGAGCGTGCCAAAAACGCTGCCGCGCGCCATAAGCGGCACCACCATCACACTATGGATATTCGGCAGCGCCAGGTTACGCAGGCGCTCGTCATCGACGGCAGCCCGGTAGTCTTCAAGCACAAAATGGGGCAAAAAGATCGGCTGCGCGCTCCGCAGAACCTGGCTCGACATCCCCTCGTCTTGTGCATCACGCGCCACAGAAGCGATCGCCTTGAGGCTCGCTAGATGCTGTGTGTCACGATGGGCTGCGGTGCCAGGCAGCAGGCAGCGACCATCTTCGGATAGCAGCCGCATGACACAGCCATCCCCAACAGCGCACACCAGGTAATCGGTTATCAGCGCGGGCAGCCGTGTGCTCTCGTTTTCAGCAATTGGCAAAGAGGCGCGAGGCCTCGGCGAGGATGTGCAGGCGCGTCTGCGCTGCCCGCGCCTGCTGCCGGATCGTGATATCGTGCGCCATGGCCACGATGTAGAGCGGCGTACCGTCGGCATCGCGCACGACACGGCTGCTGATCTCGATCCAGAGCTCACTGCCATCGCGGCGGGTGAGAATAGCTTCGCGCACGGTTGAATGCTGCGCATGAAGAATCGGCGTCAGATCGTGGCGATCGCTGCCATCGAGGTAGCGCAGCTCGACCAGATCGGTAGTTTTGCGCCCAAGTGCTTCTGCCGCCGTCCAGCCGAAAAACGCTTCGCAGGCGCGGTTCCAGAAAAGCACACGCAGCTCCGCGTCCAACGCTAGCACGGCATCATTGATATGCTGCAGAATGGCGAAGCTGTCAGCCTGTGGCACCATAGTGTGATTGCAGATTGCAGATTGCAGATTGCAGATTGCAGGTTCCAGGTTCAGGTTCCTAGGTTCTGGGTTCTGGGTTCTAGGTTCTGGGTTCTAGGTTCTGGGTTCTAGGTTCTAGGTTCTGGGTTCTGGGTTCTAGGTTCTAGGTTCTGGGCTCTGCGCTTTGCGCGCTTCAACTTACCACAATTCCTGCACCTTGCGTTACCGCGCCGATGCGCCAGCAAGCCTGGTCGGTTTCGGCGAAGGCTGCTTCGAGCCGCGCGGCCTCGTCCGGTGTCAGCACAATCAGCAAACCGCCGGATGTCTGTGGGTCGAAAAGGAGCGGCTTACGCGCCTGATCGAAGGTAGCGGCGTAGCGCGTGTAGCCGTTGGTTTCGAGATAGGCGCGGTTGCGGTGCAAGCCACCCGGGGCTATTCCGGCGGCGGCATATTCTAACGCGCCCGGCAACACTGGCAGCGCGCGGCTCTCGATGTGCAGGCCAACAGTGCTGTTGCGCGCGATCTCGGCAGCGTGGCCAAGCAAGCCGAAGCCGGTGATGTCGGTGGCGCTATGCACGACAAACCGCGCGGCGATCTCGGCGGCGCGCCGATTCAGCATCAACATCGAAGCGACCGCCGCCGCCAGATGCTCGGCGCTGGCGCGTTCCTGTTTGGCCGCCGTGGTGATCAGGCCGGTGCCAAGTGCCTTGGTGAGCAGCAAGACATCGCCCGGCTGCGCGTTCGCTTTCGGCGTAACTCGCGCTGGATCGACCAAACCTGTGACGCAGAGGCCGTATTTTGGCTCTTTGTCGACCACGGTGTGCCCGCCGGCCACCACCGCACCGGCCTCGGCGACTTTGTCGGCCCCGCCCTGCAAGATCGCGCGGATCACCTCGCTCGGCAGATCTTCGGGGAACCCGGCGACGGCGAGCGCAAGGATCGGGCGACCGCCCATGGCGTAGACATCGCTGAGCGCGTTAGCCGCCGCGATCGCGCCAAAGGTATACGGGTCGTCGACGATCGGCGGGAAGAAGTCGACCGTCTGCACCAGCGCGCTGCCGTCGGGCAAGCGGTAGACCGCCGCGTCGTCGCTGACATCCAGCCCGATCAGCAGGTCGGGATGCGCGGGCAGCCGCAATGAACTTAAGACATCGGATAGGGCACCCGGCCCCATTTTCGACGCTCAGCCAGCGCAGCCTGCCAGCTCGGTCAGGCGGATTTTATCGCGTGCGTTCACCGGATCCATCGCTATGCTCCACGTATAAGCTGGCGGCGCAAAAATGCGCTCGCCAGATCGGCCAGAACCGTCAAAACGATAAACGCGCCGAGGATGGTCATCACGGCGCGGTAGTCAAAACGTGCCAGCTGCTCGCCCAACATCCGCCCCAACCCGCCAGCTCCCACCAGGCCAACCACCACAGTAGCGCGCAGGCAGACTTCCCAGCGGTAGAGGCTGTAGGCGAGAAAGCGCGGCAGTGCCGCTGGCACCTCGGCGTACGCAAAGGTCGCTGCTTCACCTGCACCCAGCGCACGCAGCGCTTGCAGCGGTCGGCGGTCGAGGTTCTCGACCGTCTCGGCCATAAGTCGACCGAGGATACCTAAATTATAGAGCGCTAGCCCAATTGCGCCAGGCAAAACACCGGGAAAAAGCACAAATAGCGCGATCAGCGCCCAAATTGGTTCGGCGATGGCACGGCAGAGCAGCAAAAAACTGCGCGTCAGCAGCGCGGTTAGGCCGCTCGCCCCGTGGCCAGGGTTGCGACTGAGCGCCGCCGCCGGAAAGGCGAGCAGCATGCCACCGAGGCCCGCCAGGGTAGCCGCGATCACCGCCATGGCCAGCGTCTGCCCCGCTTGCGCGGTGAGTTCCTGCAAAAAGGCAACTTCAAGGCGCGGCGGCCATGCCCGCGCGGCCAAATCGGCGAGCAGGGCGGCACTGCGCGGGGCCACCAGTTTGCCCCAGTCGGCGGCGACGTACCAGAAGGATAGCGGCGTGACCACAAGGGCCACCAGTAATGAACGCCGTACCAGCGGGTCGGCACGTGGCGCGCGTGGCGCCCTGCGGCAATCGATCAGGCTCTCGCGGTCGTCGCCGTGGCCAAGGCGTTGGCGCAACGCACCGCTCCACAGATCGGTCAGGCCGCTGAGCAACACCAGCGCATAAAGAAACGTCCACATCTGCTCGTAGCGCAGCGATTGCAGGCTGAGCAACAGCTGGTAGCCGAGCCCACCCGCGCCAACCAGGCCGAGCACGGTGGCGGAACGAATGGCGCATTCGAAGCGGTAAAAACTGTAGCCAACGAGATCGGGCAGCGCCTGGGGAACGACACTGTAGCAGAGCGCGGCCAGCGGCTGCGCACCGCTGTGCTGTAGCGCGTGCAATGGGGCGCGTGGCGTATCGTCGATCATCTCGGCAAACACACGTGCCGTGATCGCGCCAAAGGGCAAGGCCAGTGCCAGAATCGCGCTCAGCGGGTCGAGGCCGAAGACCGTCACAAACAACAGGCCCCAGATCACCTCGTGGATGGCGCGCGGCCCGGCCAAGGCCGCGCGCACGCCAAGCCAGGGGAAGAGGTAACGCTGCCGCGCCCGCCCCGCCTGCTGCGGAAACAGCGTTTGCCACCAGCGCTCCGACGAGAGCAGGCCGCCGACGATACCGATCAGCAGGCTGAGGGCGGTGCCACAAACCGCATAAGCAACGGTGATCAGCGCTGATTCGAGTGCCAGCAGCACGATCGCGGGCGATAGATCCGGCACGAAGGCGCCCTGGGCAAAACGCAACAGTAAGGGCCAGCCGCCGCCGTTGATCACCGACCCGCTCAGCAGATCGATCTGGGCTAGCGACCAGAGCAGCAGCAGCGCATAGAACAGCAACGCCAGATTGCGCCCGTTGAGCGGTGAAGGCCGTGGGATCGTTAGACTAATAGGTTTAGGATTGATACGAGCGGGTTGACGATCTAGCCGCACTGCGCTGCGCTCCGTTCAGAATGAATGTATAGCGCATCCAGGCACGCCGCAGCCTGGGGTGATAGGGTGGCACTACACGGCCAAGGTATCATGCTACGTCGCCTATGCCGATGCGATGAGTGCGGTACAGCTCCTCGATCTGTGTCGGCGCGACCTGGGCTGAAGGGCAGTCGAATACGATCCGCCCGTCGCGCAGACCGACGACGCGCGGAAAACAGGCGAGCGCAACGTCAACCGCGTGCAGGCTAACCACCAGCGTTGTGCCGCGCTGTGCCACTAAATCGAGCAGCAGCGCGATGATCTCGCGCCCACGCTCCGGGTCGAGGCTGGCGATCGGTTCGTCGGCGAGGATCGCCTGCGGTGCTTGCACCAGCACCCGCGCGAGCGCCACTCGCTGCTGCTGCCCACCCGAGAGCGTGCCGGTGCGAGCGTAGAGTTTTTCGGCGATGCCAACTTGATCGAGCGCATCGGTAGCGCGCTCTATATCGAGCGGCCAGAACAGCGAGATCAGTGCCCGCAACAGCGACCAGCGCCCGAGGTTGCCCGCATTTACATTGTGAACGACTTGCAAATTCTCGACAAGCGCATATTGTTGGTAGATCGTGCCGATGCGCCGCTGCACTGCGCGCCGCTCGCGTAGGCCCATGCTAGCCAGCGTATGCCCCAGCGCCCGCGCCGTGCCCTGCGTCGGCGCGATGCTGCCGTTGAGCAAGCCGATCAGGGTGCTCTTGCCCGCCCCGCTCGGCCCGATCAGCGCCACATGTTCACCGGCGCACACCGTCAGGTTTACCTCCGACAGCGCCTGCACACCGCCGTAGCTATGGCTTACTGTTTGTAACTCGAAGACCGGAATTGCGTCCATAGGTGGGGCTTAGCGTGGTGCCAATGCGGTAGCAACACTGCCGCATTGGCACCACCCTGTATCGTTATTCTTCCTCAACGATCAGACCGATCTCGCGCCCGATTGTCTCGATCGCCTGATAGTTTTCGTCGGCGGTGGCAATGAACCTTTCGGCACCGAACAGCTCCAAGATCGCCTGCTGCTCCGGCACCGTCGGGTCGAGCTTCAGCAGTGCGGCCTGCACCCGCTCACCGAAGTCTGCACCGAAGCGCGCCACGTTAGGGTTGATCACCCAATGATAATCGTAGTAGGTCGGGCTTGTCCAGATCACCTTGACTTTTTCGGTGTCGATCTGGCCATCTTGCAAACGGCTCTCCCAGACCTGGCTGTTCAGCACGCCGACGTCGTAGCTGCCCGCTTCTACCAACGCGATCGTTTTGTCGTGCGCGCCGGAAAAGCCCACTTCGCCCTTCAGCGCGTCGAGCGCGATGCCCTGCTGCTGCAAGAAATACTGCGGCATCAGGCGG
>JAAUTF010000409.1 GCA_012031775.1 Candidatus Altimarinota bacterium
GCGCGTGGGCAAGGCCCGCCACGCCGAGGCGCCGCGCGCCTCGATCACGCTCTCGCCTTCGTTGTCGGTCACCCCCGGTAGATAGGCGACTTCAAGCGCCTGCACCGCCGCAGGCAGCCGCTCATCATAGATGTCGTCGAGCGCGCGCCAACTCGCTGTCTGCACTACCGGATCGTGGAGCAGCTCTAAGGTCAGCCGCGCCACCGCGCGTGCATCGAGCTGCGCGCCCGCTAGCAGGTAGAGTGTCTGCACGCCAATGGTGCCTCGCGCGACGTGACCGTGACAAGATATATGTTCATTATCCCGTATCTGTGTGTTGAAACTCCTCTGGGCTTCGGATTGTAGCCGATCGCATATGGAGCGTCAAATAGGGAAGCCGAGGTTTCCCGAGCTGCCTTAACGAGGTGCTGCGGCTCTTGCGGCGGCGCAATATCTTCGCCCCGCCCAACTTCCTCAAGATGGTCTGATGCCTAATGAGGGCCAGTGCTGCCCTGCTTATCAGGTATACTGGCCCTATGAGCAAAGCTGCGCGCGAGGAAGATGAGTGGTTGTTCGGCTGGGACGCTACACCCGGCATTGTGTCGGTCTGGGCCGACCGCGACGGGCGCGCGCTCGTATGGCGGCGCGTAGATGGTACGATCCGTCACGAGCAACTGCGTTTTCGGCCCTGGCTCTACGCCCGCCACCTGGCCGATCTGGCCCATCTCGGCCCGCAACTGCGTGACCTTGCTGTTTATCCTGCTGCGCCGATCGGCTATCGCGAGTTTGATGCCGCGCCCGGCACCTACCGTTTTCTGCTCAGTGCGCGCAGTGGGCGCACTCTAGAGCGTGCTCTGCTCGATGGTGCAACCCGCCGCAACGGCACGCGCCCCGCCAGCCTCTACGATCTTGAGCCCGACTACTATCGCGTTGGTCCTGTCGAGCAGTATCTGATGGCCAGCGGGCGTGTCTACTATCGTGGCCTGGCCTACAGCGACCTGCATCGTTTGCAGTTCGATCTTGAAACGACTGCGCTCGATCCACAACAAGGCCGGATCTTTATGGTCGCCGTGCGCGACAATCGTGGCCTTGCGCAGCTGCTTGAGGCGGCGCATCCAGAGGATGAGCCCCAACTGATCGCCGACCTCTGTGCGCTTGTCCGCGCGCGCGACCCCGATATTATCGAGAACCATAATCTCTTCGGCTTCGATCTGCCCTTTCTGATGGGTCGCGCAGAGATTTTGGGCGTTCAGCTCAATCTGGCGCGTCTCCCCGGGCCGCCGCGCATCGAGCGCTACAACGACGTGCCCTACGCCGAGCCCACCGAACGTCGTCGCCGCCTGCGCTTCAGCCTGCCAGGCCGCGAGTTGATCGATACACTCGACGCGGTGCGCCGCCACGATTTTGTCGTACGCGATCTGCCGAGCCATGGCCTCAAAGATGTCGCCCGTGCGTTCGGCATCGCCGCCACCGATCGCACCTACCTCGCTGGTGCCCAGGTCTACAGCACCTACTGCGAGCAGCCCGAATTGGTACGCCGTTATGCGCTCGATGATGTTACCGAGGTGGCGGCGCTCTCCGAACGCCTGATGAGCGCTGCCTTTGCGCTTGCTGGCATGGCCCCACGCCGCTACGAGCGTATCGCCTCGGCCGGCCGGCCATGGGCATTCTTGAGCCGATGCTGATCCGCGCCTATCTGCGCGCTGGCGCAGCGCTGCCCAACCCTGAGCAGGAGCCGGTCGACGGCTACCATACCGGCGGTGCTTTGCACCTCTTTGCCACCGGCATCGCTGAGCATGTCGTCAAAGCCGATATCGCCTCGCTCTACCCCTCGCTTATGCGTGTCTATCAGATCGGGCCGCGCTGTGACACACTCGGTGCTTTGCTTGGCCTCGTCAACCGCCTCACCGATCTGCGCCTACACCACAAGACGGCCGCGCGCGAAGCTGTCCCCGGAACGGTCGAGGCTGGCCATCACAACGCGCTCCAGGCCGCGATGAAACTGATTATCAATTCGGCCTACGGCTACCTCGGGGCGGGGCAGATGGCGCTCTTTGCCGACCGCCGCGCCGCCGACGAAGTGACAAGCCGCGGGCGTGCCGTGCTTGGCGACGTGGTTGCAGCACTTCGAGCACGTGGTGTCGCCCTCATCGAGGCCGATACCGACGGTGTGTACTTCGCAGTCCCTGCCGTCTGGCGTGAAATCGAGGAGCGCGCGCTCGTCGCCGAGGTTGCAGCGCTGCTGCCACATGGCATTCGGCTCGAATATGAGGGGCGTTATGCTGCGATGTTGAGCCATGAGGTGAAGAATTACGCTTTATTACGCTACGATGGCACCTTGATTGTGCGCGGTGTCGCGCTTAAATCTAGCCGTGCCGAGCCTTTTGGCGAACACTTTTTAAGCGCTGTGTTGCCCTGTGCCCTGTGTGGCGATAGCGCCGCCGTGCGCCGCATCTTCGTCGAGACGGTCGTGGCGCTGCGCACGCGCGAACTGCCGACCTCTGCCGTCGCTACGCGCGCACGCCTCTCCAAAACCCCCGCCGAGTACAGCGCTGCCGGGCAGCGCGAGGGCCAGTACGAAGCATTACTTAATGCCGACCGCACACATTGGGAGCGCGGCGAACGCGTGCGCTATTACCGTCGCAGCGATAACAGCTATGCCCTGCTGGTCGATGATCCCCAGGTACCCGATCCGCCGCGCGATTATCACGCCGAGCACTACGTCAATGTGCTCGTCAACTCCTATGCCTCGCGCCTTAAAAAGGCCTTCGCTCCCGGCGACTTCGACCAACTCTTTCGTAGCGATACGCAGCTTGGCCTCTTTGACCAGCCTGTGGAAAGCATTCAGCCATTGTGGATTCGTGTTGGCGTGTAAGGACGCTCTACGGTACAATAGCCGCAGCGTGTGCAGTTCCACCAAATTAGTTGTGTATAGGTCAGTGGCTTGGCCGTAGATCCTACACACAACAAGAGTTATGGCAAAGATCCAGAATCTTGTCGTCATCCTGGTCGGCATTGCGGTCGCCTGGTGGCTGGTGAGCCAGGCCCTGGCATTGCTGATCAGCGTTGCCGATGTGCTGGCGATCTTTGGTTTTGCCTGGCTGCTGAATCTGCTCCTTGAACCCTTCGTAGCCTGGGTCGCCTTGCGTCTGCCACGCGCTGCCGCCTGGGCGCTCGGTTATCTTTGTGTGTTGTTGGTGATGGTCGCACTTGGTGCTCCGCTTGCAACGCAGGCTACCGCGCTGCCCGATACATTGCCCGCCACGATCGAGAGCGTCACGCTCCAGGCCGATAGATTCTTGCTCTGGCTCGGTGAGCACGGCATTCGTGTGCCGCCCACGTTCCTGCGCTCGATCGAGAGCGGCGAGTTCGCCCAGCAGGTCGGTGGCATCGTCTTAGCCTGGTCGATCGCGCTGCTCAACATCGGCGGCCAGACGCTGCTGGTGATCGGCGTGGCAGCCGCCATGTCGGCGGGTGATGATTCGCTGCGCTCACTCCTGCGCGCGCTTGTGCCCGCACGCTGGCGCCGAGGCGAGCTGGCTCTACGATGATGTCGAGCGCACCTATGCGGCGGCTATCCGCGGCCAACTTGCGATCTGGGCGCTCGGGATGGCACTGAGCCTTGGCACGATGGCGCTGTTTAACACGCCCAATATCTTGATCTGGATCGGGCCGCTCGCTCTGGTGCGCCTCCTACCATATCTTGGCGGTATTCTCGGCGGTGGCCTCACTATCGTCATTCTGTTGCTCAGTCTGCCCTGGCCATTAGCCCTGCTGCCCGCACTGATTGTCGTTGTTGGCCAGAATATTATGGGCTATATCGTCGAGCCACGGCTGCTCGGGCGCATTCTCCGCCTCTCGCCAGGCCTCGTGTTATTTGTTGTATTGATCGGCTGGAAGCTCGGCGGTGTTACCGGTATCGCCTTTGGCGTCCCCGCTGTCGCTGTGATGCAGGCTGTCGCCGAACGCTTGATCAGTCGGCGCGATTGGCGACGGCAGCCGGTTGAGAATAATCTGGCCAGGCCGGTAACTGTACCAGTTGTGCCGCCGGTGCCTGCGGCGGGCAGTGGGCCGCAGCGCACCGAAGCTGCTCAGAGCCAGTGATGCAGGTATGAATGTGCATCCGGCGACTGTGCATTTTCCGATCGCGCTCTTGCTCATTAGCAGCTTATTTACGCTGCTCTATCTGCGCAGCCATAAACCCAGCATCGAGACAACAGCGTATCACACCTTGCTGGTCGGTTGGTGCAGTGGAGTCATTGCGGTGGCGAGTGGTAGCCTTGATGCCTTTCGCCAGCTTACTGGCCCCGACGCCGTACGTAGCGCTGACCTCATCAACTGGGTTAACGCGCACGCTATTGTCAACATCGCCGCGCTGTTCGTCTACGGTCAGGCACTGCTGCGCCGCCGTCGCCGCCCAGACATACTCGATACTACGTCATTACGACGCACCTATCTCGCCCTGCACGCCGTCGGCGCTGCGCTCATCCTCATCGGCGGCTGGCTCGGCGGGCAACTCGTGTACACCTTCGGCCTGGGCACCTAGTGCGATTGCAGATTGCAGATGTGGGATTGCAAATTGCTCCTGCCGTAGTGGGACGCTATCGCTATGGCTGCGATGGCCGAGCATGTCGCTTGAAAGTGTACTAGTTAGCTTCTCGGTTCCTACGTTCTCAGCTCTCAGCTCTCCATAATTCGAAAGGGTCGCTGCCATGCTCGGCGCGTTTATGTACGGATGTCTCTATGTGTTCCTGGGGGCATTGCGCTGGCTACGCATCTTGCGCTGGGAGGTGGAAGGGCTAGATAATCTACCGCCACGACAACAGGGTGGCATAGTCTTGGCGATGAACCATATCAGCTGGGTCGATATTCCCGCGATCGGCGAACTGCTCCCCTTTGCCTACCGCCTCTCGTGGTTCGCGAAATCCGAGCTGTTCGCCAACCCGATCGCGGCTTGGTGGTTTCGCCAGATGCAGGTTATCCCGGTTAAACGCGGTAAACGCGACCTGCAAGCCATGGATGCCGTCGTCGATGCGCTCAAAGACGGTGCTGTGGTGCTGATCTTCCCCGAAGGTACGCGCAGCCGCAGCGGTGTGCTGCAGGAAGGGCGGGGCGGTGCTATACGCCTCGCTATTCAGGCTGGCGTGCCGCTTGTGCCGCTCACAATCAATGGCACTCAGCACGGCCTTAGCCACAAGCCTGTGCTTTTGCGTATCGGCGAGCCTTTTACCGTCGCCCCCACCGCCAATGGCAAAATGCCGCCCGAGCAAATGGAGCAGCTTACGAACGATCTCATGCGGCGTATTGCGGCTATGCTTCCACCAGAACAACGCGGGCAATATGGGCCGCTTCTTGAGGAAACAGAAGTGAGGAGTCAGAAGGCAGAAGACAGAAGTGAGGAGTCAGAAGTCACTAGGCAGAAGATTTCCCCATAGCGGTGTAGCGTGCTGCCCTCTGCACGAATTCACGAAGCTGAACCATAGGTTTACCTTGTGGTTCTTCTGACCCCTACGGAATCGGCTCCAGATACACTGCACCCTCCGGGTTGCCCTCGGCACTCCAGCCGCTACCTGCCGGGCTCTCCAGCCGCCACCAGCGAATGCCGTCGGCGTCGACCGGCCCTTCGAGCAGGGTTACTTCGCTGCCCTCCGGGATGCGTGCCTGGACTGTGCTCCCCACCCCTGGTGCGCTGCGCGCGCGGAGCGGTGCGCCGTTCAGATTTACCACCCGCGCCCGACCGCCCACCACCAGCACGAGCGGGGCTGGCGTAGGCGTGAGC
>JAAUTF010000410.1 GCA_012031775.1 Candidatus Altimarinota bacterium
GCGGTGTACGCAATCGGGCGGCGAAGCCGCCCGATTGCCGTACACCAATGTTTATATATCTGAGGGTTTCTGCACACGCTTGCGATAGACCGTTCCAGAGATCCTGCTCGGTGGCCGCGCTCGCCTGACGGAAGGCCGCCGTAGCCGCGTCCAGACGCTCGGCCAATGTTTTCTGGCCCGTCTCGAGCGAAGCCGTCAGACCCTGACGCAGTTCATCGCCCGACTGCGGCGTTGTAGCGAGCACCGCCACCGCCCCGATCGCCGCCCCGATCACAAATCCGAAGATGAAGCGTCCCATGATAAGCCCTTCGTATATGAACCGCAAAGGCGCTAAGGACGCGAAGATTGTGCGATGCGTCGCTTTCAGCTGTCGCGCCCTGACACTGTACCCTGTAACTGCTAACCTGTGCCCTGAGACAAGGTTTCAAAAAGCTGTTTGTGATAGTCAGTGTTGGCAGCGAAGCTGCCAACACTGACTATCACAAACCCGTGCCTGAACCTGGCGTTCGCCAGAACTGTCACGTACTGGTGAGCCGTGTCTAAACCCGCTCGGCGATTTCACGCTGGATGCGCTCGATGAAGGTATCGACGGGCAGCGCGCCCAAATCTTCGCCGGAGCGCAGGCGCACCGCAACTGCTTCAGCTTCTTGCTCTTTGCCGCCGATTATAAGCATATAGGGTACTTTCTGCAACTGTGCGCGGCGGATCTTGGCCTGCATACGGTCGCGGCTATCGTCTATTTCGAGCCGCACGCCAAGCGCTTCGAGCCGCGCCTTGACGGCCAGTGCATACTCGATCTGCTTATCCGTGATCGGAATGAGCACCGCCTGCACCGGTGCCAGCCAGACTGGAAAGGCACCGGCGAAGTGCTCGATTAGCACGCCAAAGAAGCGTTCGATGCTGCCAAGCAGTGCGCGATGCACCATGTACGGGCGGTGCGGCTGGTTATCCTCGCCGATATACTCTAGCCCAAAGCGCTCAGGAAGGTTGAAGTCGAACTGAATGGTGGAAAGTTGCCACTCGCGGCCCAGCGCATCTTTCACTTTAAGATCGATCTTTGGGCCATAAAAGGCACCACCACCCTCATCGACCTCATAAGGCAGGTTGTGCGCGATCACAGCGCGTTCAAGCGCCGCCGTAGCCCGATCCCAATCGGCGGCCTCACCAACATACTTTTCCGGCCTAGTCGACAGGTACGAGGTAAAATCTGTCAAACCGAAGGAGCGCAGCACATAGAGCGAAAACTCCAACGCACCGCTGATCTCAGCCTCCACCTGGTCGGGCCGACAGAAAATATGCGCGTCGTCTTGCGTAAAACCTCGCACACGTGTGAGACCGTGCAGCGAACCGCTGCGTTCAAAACGGTAAACCGTACCGTACTCGGCGTAGCGACGCGGCAGATCGCGGTACGAGCGCAGATGCGTCTTGTAGATCTCGATATGGAAGGGGCAGTTCATCGGCTTGGCGTAATAGGCCTCGCCCTCGATATCCATCGGCGCATACATACTGTCTTTGTAAAAATCTAGGTGGCCCGATGTTTCCCACAGATTGGCGCGCCCAATATGGGGCGAGAAACCCACTCGTAGCCATTGCGTAGGTGGGCCTGACGGCTGAAATCCTCGGCGATCACGCGGATGAGCGCCCCTTTAGGGTGCCAGAGGATCAAGCCGGGACCAACCGCGTCGGAGACGCTAAAGAGATCGAGTTCTTTGCCTAGCACGCGGTGGTCGCGCCGCTTGGCTTCTTCCAAGCGCCAGAGATACTGATCAAGTTCTTCTTTGCTGTTCCAGGCCGTGCCGTAGATGCGCTGCAGCTGCGGGCGCTTCTCGTCGCCGCGCCAATAGGCACCGGCAATGCTCATAAGCTTAAAGGCGGCCGGATCGATCTGGCTTGTGCGTTCGACGTGCGGGCCGCGACAGAGATCCTCGAAAGAGTCCTGCGTGTATGTCGAGATCACTGTGTCGCCGTGGTGTGTCTCGCCGTACTCGTCGAGGCCACTGGCCAGACCGTCGATCAGCTCGATCTTATACGGCTGCTGCGCAAAGAGTTCACGCGCCGCAGCGGCACTGACCTCGCGATAAATGAAGGGGTGATCTTCCTTGATAATGCGGCGCATGCGTTCCTCGATCAGGCCTAGATCATCGGGCGAGAGCGCGCGCGGCAGATCGAAGTCGTAGTAAAACCCATTCTCGACCGGCGGCCCGATCGCCACTTTGCCGTCGGGGAATGCTTCCAGTACTGCCTGCGCCATGATATGCGCCAGCGAGTGCCGAAGGCGGTAGTATGGATCGTCATTTGGTGTGACTGGCATAGCCATTCTCCTTACTTTTCAAAAATAGCTGTTGTAGCCAATAGATTGCGGCGTAGTCGTAATCTATTGGCCACGACATTTTCATTCAACCCGCACCACCACACGCCCTTCCTCAATCCTGATCTCGTTCACCGCGCGCCCCTGGTTGTTAAGCGCACTGTTGATCTGCTGTTCGAGCGAAGCGGTCAGGTCATCGGCGGCGATCAATGCGGCGAGCGGCCCATCGAGGCGCGCGTCGCGCACAACGATGCGCCCATTCTCCGCGACAAGGCCGGCGCTGAGCGTGCTGCGCTGGCCGAGCGCGCTTAGATCGAGCTGAAGTTGATCGGGCAAGAAACGCACGCGCACCTCATCGAAGACGCCAAGCTCGGCAGCGCGCGCCGCGATAGCGGCATTCATATCGGCCTCGGAAACAGCAAACTCGCCGCTCGGCAGAGCTGCCACCAAAGTCGGAACCGCTTCGACCGCCTGGCCCTCCACCGTCTGCTGCACATTAGGCGCAGGCGGCAGCGATACCAGCGCGCCAACCTGCTCGCGTACGTACCACCAAGCACCGATAATGCTCAGTGCCAACAGGGCCATCACCAATATCAGCGCCGCGCCACAACCGCCGCCACTACGCGAGCGACGAGCAGGGGGGCGGCTACTACGATAGCGCGCCATCTCTTTCCTCGTATTCCTCAACATGGCCAGCGGCGACCGGCCCCTCGAGATAACAAAAAACCCTTCGCCCATACTGGGACGAAGAGCTGCTTCGTGGTTCCACCCAAATTCGACGTACAAGCGTACATCCTTACGGTGCGCGATAACGGGCGTACCCGCCGTGCCATACTGACCACAGTGTTCCGGCACGGGCTCAGAGGTGGTTTTCGCCTGACGCACTCCCGGATACGCTCACAGTCTCTGGCGCATCCTCCCTGATGGTGGCGGGCAGGCTACTCGTCCTCGTCGTCGCTGTCTTCAATTCAGACTGATGGTAACACAGCCGCAGCCTGCGGTCAACCAGACTTCCGAACGAGTTTGGGCGCATTGTTCCTGAACTGCGTGCTCTATCACTCGTACGCTGAAAAATAACCTATTCCTTGGCATGTAGCAATTCGGCAATTCCTCACGTATATACTAAACTTACAAATTTTACACCTACATCAATCACGCTGTGACAACACATCAAGAGCACATTATCGACCGAGAAAATTTTACGGCCTGGCACTACGTGACAGCGAACCTGCGCGTGCAGCCAGATTAAGTAGCGACTGCTATACACGTGCCCAGGCGATCACATATCGGCGCGGTCTGGCGCATAGTATGGCTACCAGCAGCTACCTCGCCTATCGCGATCACGACTTCGTGCAAGCGCTGAACCTGGCGCACGAAGCCCTCGATATCCTAGATGCGCTCGGCGAAACGACGTGGAAACCACAGCTGTACAACAACCTGGCCATGATCTATGGCGATCTCGGCGAGCGCTCGCTATCGTGGACATACCTCGACAAGCAGATCAGGTTGAGCATCGAGCTCGGCGACCGCCAGAGCGAGGCGATCGGCTATCACGATATGGCGCTCTTCCAGGTGACAAGCAACTTGCCGGCAGCGCTGGTCAACCTTAACCGCGCGCTTGACATGTTCCACGCCAGCAACGATCAGCGCAACATTGCTTTTACCTTGTACAACCTGGCCCATGTGCATTTCCACAACCAGCACGCCGCCGCCACCGCGCTGCCGCTGGGCCAGCGCGCCTATACGCTGAGCAAGCAGCTCAACATTCAAGTGCTCATAGTAAACAACCTCTGCCTGCTGGCTGATATTCAAGCCGCGCTTGGTGCGCACGAGAAGGCGCAGGAACTGCTCAAGGAGGCCGAGGCGAGCGCCGAGAGCCAACCTGCGGCGCTGATGGCGTTTGTCGCAGCAACAGCGGGCCGCTGCCAACTGCTGCGCGGCGATGCCACCACCGCTCTTGAGTATTTCCTGCACGCGCTTGCCATCACCGAGGCGCATAATGCACGCGAGCTGATGCACGAGCAACTCGAACAGCTGGCCCAGTGCTATGAATTGCTCGGCGACTACCGCCACGCATTGCATTACCACCGGCGTTTTGTCGAGGTGCGCGAGCAGATCTACCGCGCCGATAGCGAGCAGCAGATCATGGCGCTCGAAGTCGTTCACCGCACACAAATGATGCAGCGCGAGGCCGAACTGGCCCATCAGAAGAACAGTGAGCTGCAGCGCTATATTGTCGAGCTAGAGGCGATGCGTAATACGCTGCAAGAGTGGAGCTACCGCGACCACCTGACTGGGCTCTTTAACCGACGTTACCTGATGGAGCATGCCGGGCATCTGCTCAGCCATGCCCAACGCTATAACGAGAACCTTTGCCTCATTATGTTCGATGTTGACCACTTTAAACTTATCAACGACAATTACTCGCATCAGATCGGCGACATGGTGCTGCGGCGTATTGCACAGATCGCAATCGAGACGCTGCGCAGCACCGATCTGGTGGCGCGCTACGGCGGCGAGGAGTTTGTAGTGGTGCTGCCGGAGACGGATACAGCAAGTGGCGCGCTGGCCGGCGAGCGCTTACGACGCGCGATCGAGCGCCACTCCTGGGCCGATATTCAGCCCGAGATTCATCTGACGGTTAGCCTGGGCATGGTTGTGCTGCAGGCCAACTCTTCGCTGGAAGATCTGCTGCGCCACGGGGATGATCTGCTGTATGAGGCCAAACGACAGGGGCGTAACCGGCTGTGCTATTGAGGTTTCAGGTTACAGGTTACAGAGGTAGTGGAACGTGCTTACTACGCAGAGATCATGGCGATTATTCCGCATCGTCCGCCGTTTTTGCTGATCGACCGGGTGCTCGAATTGGAGCCAGGGGTACGCGCGCTGGCCGAGAAGCATGTGCTAGTGAACGAACCGTTTTTTGCCGGCCATTTCCCCGGCTATCCGGTGATGCCCGGCGTGCTGATTGTAGAGGCGCTTGCCCAGGCTGGCGCGGTGGCCGCGCTCAGCTTGCCCGAGTTCACCGGTAAGCTGGTATTGTTTGCTGGCCTCGACGCAGTCCGTTTTAAGCGCCAGGTAGTGCCTGGCGACACCTTACAACTCGCTGTGAGCCTCGACAAATTCCGTCGTAAGATCGGCAAAGGGCGTGGCAGTGCCACCGTCGACGGCCAGCTCGCCTGCGAGGCCGAATTGCTCTTCGCCATCGTCGATGGTTGATACATGTGATGCTTCACGCCCCTTTTAACATTTGCAATCTCGGCGAAGGTATGGTATAGTAGCCAGCGTTGTGAGAGAAATGACCTCGTAGCTCAGTGGATTAGAGCGCTTCCCTGCGGAGGAAGAGGTCGCGCGTTCGAATCGCGCCGAGGTCGCCAACGTTGGGGCGTATGGGTCAAACATTGGGGGTGTATAGGTCGAGCATGCTGACCTA
>JAAUTF010000411.1 GCA_012031775.1 Candidatus Altimarinota bacterium
CGTCTATGAACTGCGCAGCGTTCTGCTCAACGACGGCCCGACCGTGCGCCTGAACAGTGCCTTTAGCGGCGACCAGGATGTGCATTCCTTCAACTGGGGCAGCGGATCGAGCTGCGGTGCGCAAGTCAGCGGCGACCGTATCGATGACTACTTCGACACCGTCAGTTCCTTTGCCGTCAGCCCGAACGGGCAGCGTGTTGTCTACTGCGCCGACCCCGACACCGACGACATCTTCGAGTTGTTCAGCGTCTCGCTCACCGGCGGCACGCCAGTCAAGCTGAATGTTCCGCCGGGCGCTTTCGGCGGCATCGAGCGCTTCGAGATCAGCGCCGATAGCGCGCGTGTGGTTTTCCTGATCCAGAATGCGCCGAATTCCGACAGCGTGTTTGAGCTCTACAGCGCGCCACTGGCCGGTGGCAGCGCGCCGATTAAGCTCAGCGACGAGATGGTCGACGACGGCGATGTTGATCTCTTCGGCATCACCTCGAACAGCAACTTTGTCGTCTTTATCGCCGACAGCCTGATCGAAGACACCTTCGAAATCTTCAGCACCCCGGTCGACGGCACCGGCGATCCGAACTTGCTGAACAATTTGATGGTCGACGACGGCGATGTTGACTCCTTCGTCATCAGTCCCGACGGCAGCAAAGTCGCCTTTATCGCCGACGACGAGGAGGACGATGTCTATGAGTTATCCTTCAACGTGATCGTAGGCGGCGCGCCGTCCTCGAAGATCAGCGACCCACTCGTCGCTAACGGCGAAGTCTTCGACGTTATTATCGCCAGCGACAGCGACGCTATCGTCTATCACGCCGACCAGGACACCGACAATGTCGACGAAATTTACGAGACTGATTTCACCGTCGAGGCACCGGTGGAGATCACCGTCAGCTTCGCCCAGGCCGACGTGATAGCCGGCGAGGCGGACACGAACTCAACGCTGGAGGTACGGCTCAACCAGGCCGCCAACGTGCAAATCAGCGTGGACTACGCCGTCACCGGTGGCACGGCCGGCGGCAGCGGCGAAGACTTCACGCTCGGGCCGGGCACCCTGGTCTTCACGGCGGGCATTAGCAGCCAGCAGATCACTATCCCGCTGATCGACGACGACCTGGTTGAGGGCGATGAGACCATCATTGTCACGCTCTCCAACCCGACCGGCGACGCCACGCTCGCCGATCCGTTCACGGCCACCATTGTTATCACCGACAACGAAACGCCGATCACCGACACCGAGATCTTGCTCTTCCTACCCCTGGTGGTCAACTAACACACACGGGGCGATGCCATCGGCGGCATCGCCCCGCCCCGCCATTGTACGGGCGCAGCGTGTTGCTCCCTACCTACGCTGCACCCGCGCCCCTACTCCTGACTTCTGACTCCGCCCAGAGTCCCATGCATGATCCGCACAAATGGTTATAATGTAAGTCTACTGTAGCGACGATGCGCAGACAGCGCGCTCTGGCAAAAGCAGGGCGGGCTGTCGCGTTTTACTACCTATGTCATTCCGCGTAGAAGCGCCCTACAAACCTACCGGCGACCAGCCGCAGGCGATCGAGAAGCTCGTTCATGGCGTGCAGACGGGCCAGAAGCACCAGACCTTGCTTGGGGCCACCGCTACGGGCAAGAGTCTTGGCTACCACGACCCGATCTATATCATTGAAGAGCGTGATGGTGAGCGCACAGCACGCGTGCATTCGATTGGGCCGCTTATCGACACATTGATGTCCGACGCCAGCGCAGTGCTTGCGCAGGTCGGCGACTCGGATGTGCTCGATCGTAGTGCCCTCGATGCTATCTTTTACGTTCAAGCCTTCGATCCCGCTACCGGCGGTGTCGCGCTCTTCCCTGTTCAGTCGTTTACTCGCCATACCCCGACCGCGCAGATGTATCGCCTGCGTACAGCCTGTGGGCGTAGCGCGACCCTGACGAGTGACCATAATCTCTGGGTGCTCCGCAATGGCCGTCTGACGCTTATCGAGACTGGCGACGCGCGACAGACTGACTACATTCCGCTGCCGGAGACGCTCCTTGCACCAGGTGAACTGACAAACTTTGATCTGCTCGCTTACACCACCGCTGAACAGGTCTATGTTCACGCCGGAGATGTAGTTCGCGCCTTCGATGCTGCCGGTGGAAGCGCCGCCATCAGGCATTCCATCGATGCAAGCGGTATCTCTGGCGCGGCGAAGCTTTCTGCGCTGCGTGGTCGGCACAAGGGCACTGGTATTGCCGATGCGCGTACCAAGCGCCTGCCTGAGTTCTGGCCCGATCTGCCGCTGCCGCGCTGCATGCTGCTGCGCGCCTACTTCGATGGCGACGGCACGGTCGATCGGGCCAGTGCTGTCACTGCCACAACGGCAAGTGAAGCGCTTGCTAGCGATCTCGCTTACGCTCTGCTGCGCTACGGTATCTGGGCACGCATCAGAAAGGTCTGGAAGCGTGCGACGAACACTGAACATGCGGGTAATTGGTACTTCACGGTGACGCTCTCCGGCCAGCGCGATCTGCGCCGCTTTCACGAGTCGATAGGTTTTGGCGAGCCGCACAAGCGAACGGCATTGCTTCGGCAGTTCGATCGGGACAGCCACCCAAACGTCGATGTGGTGCCGATTGCCGGTACGCAGCTGCGCACGTTGCGCGAAGCGCTCAATCTATCTGCCGATGTCATTGCCGCTGATGCTGGTCTCTCACGTTCCGCGCTCCAGTTGATAGAGACGGGCAAACGACGACCTCAGCGCCCGTCGCTTGTCGCCTTGCTCGACACGCTTGCCGCCTGGTCTAGTGTGAAGCCCGTTGATGCTGCATGGTGGGCCTCTTGGCAAGAACTCCATGGCCTGTGCAATCTGCGCTGGACATCGATCGCCGAGTTGACGCCGATCGTCTACGCTCATCCTTTTGTCTATGACCTCACCGTACCCGGTGCCGAGACCTTTCTGGCCGGTCAGGGCGGTATGTTCGTCCATAATACCTTCGTTATGGCCAAGATCTTCGAGCAGGTGCAGCGGCCTACGCTGGTGCTCGCCCATAACAAGACGCTGGTCTCACAGCTTTGGGCCGAGTTCCGCGACTTCTTGCCCGATGCCGCCGTCGAAATGTTTATCTCCTACTACGATGAGTACACGCCTGAGGCCTATGTGCCCAGCAAGGATCTCTATATCGAGAAGGAGGCCAGCATCAACGAGGAGATCGACCGCCTGCGCCACGCTGCAACCCAGGCGCTCTTCACGCGCCAGGATGTGCTGATCGTCGCCTCGGTCTCCGCGATCTTCGGCCTTGGCTCACCCCACGACTACGGCCAGGTTGTGATCAGCCTGCGCCAGGGCGAGGTGCGCAATCGCGATAAACTGCTGCGCCAGTTAATCGACTTGCAGTTCGAGCGCAACGATATCGACTTTCACCGTGGGACTTTTCGTGTGCGCGGCGATACGCTCGATGTGGTGCCCGCCAATAGCGAAATAGCGCTGCGTATCGAGTTCTGGGGCGACGAGATCGAGCGCATCTCCGAGTTCGATCCCCTCACCGGCGAGATTCTTACTCAGCGCACTAATATCGATATCTACCCCGCTAAACACTTTGTTACCACCAAGGATAAACTTAATATCGCTGTGCGCAGCATCCAGGACGAACTCGGCGAGCGGCTGCGTGAGCTTGAGACCGGTGGCAAAGTGCTCGAGGCCGCACGCCTCAAGCAGCGCACCATGTACGATCTCGAGATGCTCGGCGAGATCGGCTACTGCTCTGGCATCGAGAACTATTCGCGCCATATGGACGCGCGATTGCCTGGCCAGACGCCCTGGACTTTGATCGACTACTTTCCCGACGATTTCCTGCTTTTCGTCGATGAAAGCCATATCACTGTGTCTCAGGTGCGCGGTATGCATACCGGCGACCAGCAGCGCAAGCTGACGCTCGTCGACTACGGCTTTCGCCTGCCCTCGGCGCTCGATAACCGGCCGCTGCGCTTCGACGAGTTTGAGACGCATATCCACCAGATTGTTTTCGTCTCGGCAACACCCGGCCCGTATGAGCGCCAGCACAGCGAGCAGATCGTTGAGCAGATTATTCGCCCCACCGGCCTTGTCGACCCGATGATCACGATCAAGCCAACTAAAGGGCAGGTCGACGATCTCGTCGGGGAAGTGCGCAAGCGCGTCGAGAAAGGTCAGCGCGCCCTCGTCACCACGCTTACCAAACGTATGGCTGAGGATCTCGCCGACTATTTGAAGGAGATGGGCATTCGCACCCATTACTTGCACGCCGATATCGATACCATCGAGCGTATCGAGATCTTGCGCGATCTGCGCCTTGGTGTGTACGATGTTGTGGTTGGCATTAACCTCCTGCGCGAAGGCCTTGACTTGCCGGAAGTGTCGTTGGTTGCAGTGCTCGACGCCGACAAAGAAGGGTTTCTGCGCTCCGAGACCTCGTTGATCCAGATCATCGGGCGCGCCGCGCGGCATATTGAAGGTACGGTTATTATGTATGCCGATACTGTCACGCGCTCGATGGACGCCGCGATCAAAGAGACACAGCGCCGCCGTGACATCCAGATCGCGCACAATAAACGTAACAACATTGTGCCGGTCGGCATCAGCAAGCAAGTGCGCGATCTCACCGATCGCCTGCGCAAGGCAGCCGAAGAGCGTGGCGACTATGTCGTCAACGGCAAGAGTGTCACCGCCGGCCCGAGCGGCGGCGTCATTCGTGAGCTGCCGCGCGATGAATTGGTGAAACTGGTCAAAGATCTCGAAAAGCAGATGAAGCAGGCCGCCAAAGATCTCGAATTTGAGAAAGCCGCTAGTCTGCGCGACCAGATCGTTGAACTGCGTAAAACAATGGCCCTTGATGCATAGTGGGGCGCAGCACGCTGCGCCCACTCATTTGTTTCAGGAAGAGATGTGGTCGTGTGAGTTGGCGGCACAGCCGCCAACTCACACGACCACAATACCTCTTTCTGAAACTTTATCGAAGGGCGGTAGCGGGACGCAGCACACTGCGTTTCGCTACCGTTCCATCCCTACCCCTATGGCAGTCCAGGTCTGGATCGGCGAAAAGCCCGAACACCCACAGGAACGCCGCGCGATCATGGCGCTGGCGAATGGCCTCGATCGGCTCGAAGGGCTCTATTTGCTGCTGGCGAATTTTAACGTCGGTGGGCGTAATGTTGATCTTGTTATCATCAAGTCCGACGCGATCTTTATTATTGAGTTAAAGCATTGCGACGGCAAAGTCACCGGTACAGTTAATGGGCCGTGGTATGTCGAGGGGCGCAATGGCGAGCAGAAGCGCCTCAATCCGGGGCGCAAAAATCCCTACAATCAGGTTATCTCGTATTTTCACGCGCTGACCAATTTTCTCAACGAACATCGCCGCGAATTCCTTTCGGCGCAGAAGTCGAGCGATGTCGACTTCCGCACCTGCAAGCGTGTCGTTGTTATCGCGCCGTCTTTACAGGGAGCCGAGATCGAGCTCGACTGGAAAGTCGAGCTCAAAGGCCTCGATGAGCTGCCCGCCTATCTCGTCACCGAACGCTCCTCCGAGATCGATCTCACCGAAGAGGAGATGCTCAAGATCCCTGAGTTGCTGCACTGCAGCCCTGGTCGGAAATAAATGCCGTCGTGCAGGGCGTGCTCTCGCCAAATACTCTTGTTGCGGAGCCTGCCCCCCGCAGCCCTCCGGCCGTGGAGGAGCAGCCTCTGCCAGCGGTCGTGGTGCAGGAAGTTGCCGCTCCGCCGAC
>JAAUTF010000412.1 GCA_012031775.1 Candidatus Altimarinota bacterium
CACGGCGCCGGCGTGGGATGCAGCTGCGCCGGTACGCGACGTGGCCCGTGCCGTCCTGCTGAACCTTGGTGGGCAGCTCGCCGTGGCGTGGAATGAAGAGACGGTCTATCGGGGTTACCTCTACGACACCTGGAGCCCGGTGTTCACCCCGGCAGGAACGGCAACCGGGCTGACCCTGCTGTTCGCCCTGGCGCATCCGCTGCGGCCGCAAACCCTGCTTGGCGAAGCGACGCTTGGCGCGACACTCATGTTGCTGCGCGTTGCCGGCAACGGCATCTGGGCGCCGGTCGGGTATCATTGGGCCTGGAACATGCTCCAGACAGCCGTCTTCGGCCCCGATGATGGCCCGCCATCACTGCGCCCGCTCCACGTTCGCGGCCCACGCCGTTGGGTCGGCACGCCCGGCCGGCCCGACCCCGGCCTGCTGATGACGATTGTCAACACTGCTGTCGCTTTTGGGCTGGCGGTGTGGCTATGGCGGCGGAGAGACTATTGAGCAATACGGTAGCATGCTGTAAACGACCGGCGCTCACCGTCGGTTATGGCATGCGTGATGCACAGGACACCCATGAACCCATCTGAACGGATTGCATTATGGGCCGATACACTGCGCGATCTTTCGGCCCAGGGGTTACAGTACGCCCAGAATGTGTATGACCGCGACCGCTATCGTGCCATCCAGGATCTGATGATCGAGATGCTGGCCTATGCGACGGCGCAACCCACGGAAACCTATCACCCGCTCCGCACGACCGTGTTCAGCCGGCCATCGCCGGTTGTTGCCGGCACCGCAGCCGTGATCAATGACCAGGGTGCGATCTTGTTGATGCGCCGTTCGGATACGGCCGAATGGGTGATGCCGGGCGGGATGACCGAAGTAGGCGAAACGCCAGCGGAAGCAGTGATCCGCGAAGCGCACGAAGAAACCGGTGTACGTTGTGAGGCGCTGCTCCTGGTGGGCGTCTATGACTCGCGGCGCTGGGACACCAACACCAGCCAGCAGATCTATAAATTCACCTTTCTCTGCCGACCGCTCAACGCCGACTCGCCTGACCTCCCGTCGCACCAGCACGAAGCCCTTGAGATTGCCTGGTTTCCCGAAACGGAGCTTCCCGATGATCTGTATGTCGGTCACCGCCGGCGCATCGCCGATGCCTTTGCCGCATGGCGGGGCGAAACCACAGCATTCTTCGATCGCTAAACGAAGAGGATGTCGATGCGCCGCAGCCTGAGCCGTACCGCTCGCGCCCTGATCATGATCGCCGTGATGGCAACCGGGATTCTCCTGGGCTACACGACGGCTTCGCAGCTTGGGTGGGTGCATTGGCAGTGGATCCCCTTTCAGCCGCTGGTGCGCGAGAGTGTCCTTCGCCCGGGCGCAACGTTCGCTGCCGGTAGACCGGAACTGTACGTCATCACGAGCAGCGCCGATGTTGAACGGATCGCTAACGACGTGCTCAACCTTTCGCAGGGACAGGAAGATCAGCGACAGCCGTACGTCGCCGCGTTGCGTGCTGTCGACTTCAGCCGACACCTTGGCGTCTTTGCCTTGTCCAATCAGCGAAGCGGATGCGCGCAGTTCACCGTTCGCAGGGTCAGCCAGATCCGGCGTACGCTGGTGTTGCATGCCGACATACGCGAGTCAGGCTGGGCCTGCCCGGCCGTCATAACAGACCCGGCGCTGGTAATCGTTATCGACAAACAGGTAATCCAATCGCCAATAACGACCGTTGTGCTGCGCAATGGCTGGGTCGACGTTGCCCACGCGACGGTAGCGCCATGAGGATCGGCAATCCATCCGCCCTGCCGGCCAAACGCATGGCGGTTGGAGCGCTCTTCCGTGATGCCCACGAACGGGTGCTCATCGTGCAGCCCACCTACCGCCCCGAATGGCTGATTCCCGGCGGCGCGGTTGAACAGGGTGAGTCGCCGCGCGCTGCGGGTATCCGTGAAGTCAACGAAGAGTTGGGGCTGATCGTCGCAATCGGTCGCTTGTTATGTGTGGACTATCGCCCTGCGGATGGCGCCAAAAGCGAGTGTGTCCACTTCATCTTCAATGGCGGGGTGCTGCACGACGCGCAGATCGCGGCGATCACACTTCCGCCGGATGAACTCCAGGCGTGCGCGTGGGCTCCCATTGAAGTGGCTATGCACCGGATCGATGTCCATCTCGCCCGGCGCGTGCAGCTTGCGTTTCACGCATTGCAACACGGTCAAACAATATATGCAGAAGATGGTGTCGCGTGCGGCTGAGGCGCCTGACCCCGTTCACCAATCCGACGGCGGCGGTTCCCAGCCGATGGTGCAGGCCCAATGATCAGCATCCTGCATGATCGCCCAAATGATCGGCTCTTTCGCCGCCACATAGCCCGCACGATTATCACGATAGACCTGCGCAAGGTGCAACTTGGCCTGGGCATAGCGCTCCGCCGCTTCGGAGTGGCATTGCAGATAGTCGCGGAACAGCAGTGCGAACTGCTCGCCCCAACTGCCCGCCCGGCGCACGTGGAGATGGGTGCGCGGCAGGCCGGGCAGTTCGCGGAAGTACCGCCGCGTGCGATCGGGGTTGTCGGCCCGCCACTGAAAGCCACAGGCCGCAAGCGCGGGTTGATAATGCTCCATTGGCTCCAGGGTGCGTACAGACACCTGGATGTCGATGATGGGTTTGGCTGCCAGGCCGGGAACCGCCGTGGAGCCGATGTGATCGATGCGCATCGCATGCTGCCCCACGGCACTCCGCAGCGCACGGCCATGCTCCGCGAACGTCGCCGGCCAGGCGGAGGTGTACGGCACAACGACAATTGGGTCACCCATTAGGTAACTCCTTCTTCCCCCATATCGTGATACTGAAACACCTGCTCCAGGGGCACGTTAAAGACCTGCGCAATCCGAAAGGCGACTTCGAGCGACGGGGAGTATTTGTTCGCCTCCATCGCGTTGATCGTCTGCCGCGTCACACCAACCCGATCGGCTAGCGCTTGCTGGGTCATTTCATCGTGCTGAAAGCGCAGCGTGCGGATCTGATTGGTGAGGCGGCCACCGCGCTTGCCCATCGCTCAGACTCCCCGCTGGTAGAGCACCAACTGCGATCCAATCTCCACCAGGTGCGCCAGTACCCAAAAGGCCAGCAGCAGGTGCAGAAACAGGAAGTTGCCCTCCGTCACCAGGGCGGCGCAGAGCGCCAGAAAGACGCCCGTTGCGAGAACGAAGCCGCCGTTGCGCGCGCCCTGTAAGGCGATCAGGCGGTCGCGTTCGTCGGTGTCGGTTCGGCGATCCAGTACGGCAATCACGCTATGGCCCACGATCTGAGCGATGACCAGCAGCACCACCATGCCCACAAAAAGCCCGACGTGCTCAGGGCGTACCTGCGTTGGGGAAGGGCGGCCCCGGCATCACCAGGCCGAAGTACAACCCATAGACGGCGAGCAGGCTGAGGCCCTGCACCCAGAGGCTTTTCTCCTGAAATGAGCGATTCACGCGCACCCTCCGCTTGTGTCCAATAAAGGCGACACTGTGTCAGAAATATCTGACATGCGTAAGTGTACATCGCACGCCACCGGATGTCAAGTATTTCTGACATGGCGTGCGGTATCCCGGGCAACGCGGAGCACCAGTGTCATGCCTGAGCGGTTCGATCAGCGCCCAAAATCTATGCGAATTCACATAGGGTTGGGCCTGACCCGCGTTGGTACGCTACACACAGTGCTCCAAATCAGCGCATGTGGAAGGACATACGATGGGACAAACCGCGTTTCACCAACGACCAGCACTGATCACGGTACAGCCTACGGCGGCGGTGCAGGCACTACAGCGGCACGATGCCCGCCCGCTGGTGTTACCGCCGCAGTCGCCCTGCTCAGCGCCGACCACGCACGGCTGGGAGATGCTTCCGGCAACCACCGGGCCGCTGATCGTGGATTTCACCGGGCAGAGCATTATTCACACGGCGATGCTGCTGACCGACCTGCACCTCAGGCAGCGCCGGCAGCAACAGATCCCCATCCTCCTGGTGCCTGAAGCCGCCCTGGCCCAACAACGGGTGATCGCGGCCGCCGATGTACGGGCCGTGGTTTTACCGACCGATCAGCCGGCCATGCTCGCGCGTTGGCTGCACGCGCCGGTGGTCATTGGTGCTGAGCCGGTGTGGGTTGGCCTAACGCCGCCCGCCGCGCCGGCGCAAAGCCCGCATTTTGTCCCCCTGTTTGCGGCACTTTCACGAGCGGCCAATGTCGCCCAAGCCGCCGCCTGGTGCACACTCTCGGCGCGACGGGCGTATGACGTGCTCGCCGAGAGTGCGCGCCGGTTGGCATTGCCCGCTGTGCGTTGGCGCATGCCCGGCCACTGGGTCGGCGCGCTCTGCCGAGCACTGGTGCAGCGCCCTGATCCGCCTACCCCTACATCACTGGAGGTTTCGATGGACTTTCGTGGGTTTGATGTGATCGCCGCAACGCTCTGCGGCTGTGTAATCGAACAGATTCACCGCTCCGGCCGGACACTGCGCATCGTGCTCCATGAACCGCGTCAGGGCCGGATGACCCTGGTCTGCACCGATGCGACACTCGACGACGCGCACGGAATGCTTGCCACCATCGCGCAGCGCCCGGAAGCGGCGCGCACGATCGACTGGGTGGACGTGCTGCCGGACTTCGCGCTCCAGATCTGCTTTCCCGACCAGACCGACCTCACCCTCCGCACGTCCCACACCGTATTCGAGCGCTGCCAGGAGCGTTAAATCGCGTCTTGCCACCAGCGATCCCTGCCTTGGCAGCACCGAGGCAGGGTCTTTTTTTTGCCATGGCGCATAGTACGGAAGTCCCACCTCAACGCTGTCACACATAGTACTTTCCCGCCTCAGGACTGCACAACCTCGGCGTCGCATGCCCACCCCGCCGACCTATCCTGAACGCAGAACCCGTGTCGAGCGAGGCCCTGATGAAACCACTCCAGATCAGCCTGATCACCCCAAATAGCACGGAGCGCTGCGCGTGGCGCCTGCTGCTGCGCACGCTGGATAGTTCCGTGCACTGTGTATCGCCCAAAGCTCCCCGGCCTAACGGCCCGGTCGATCTCTGCATTTGGGTCGTGGAGCCCTGGGCGACGGTCGAACACTACGCCGACTGCGCCCGTCAGATCAGCACCCGTACCCTGCTCGCCTGTGACTCAGCCTGGCTGTCGGCACGGCTCTGCAAATTGATCGCCACCCGACCTTGATAACCCACATCCTGCTGGCCCGCGACTATCTCCCCGATCAGATTCAACTCCTCTGCGATATGCAGGCCGGGAAGCTCACCTATGTCGGACTGCACCAGACGAGCGCGCCACAACCCGTACGCGGTCTGCAGGCCCGCGCATTGGGAGGATCACGATGACGCGATTCTGCTTCCTCCTCACCCTGCTCTTGCTTGTCGGTTGCAAGCCTGCCCTGACCTACACCGACGCCCAGGCAACAGCGCAGGCCGGCGGGGGCCCTCGGCAGCCAGATGATGGTGGCAGTTGTGGCGAGGGTGGCGGGCATGGTTACACCACGGGGTCGGCGTGACCGAAGGGGTGCTGGCCGTCCATGGCATCGATCTGCAGATCCAGGCGGGCGAGAAGATCCATCAGGTGTTCGAGCTGGAGGTCACCAATCCAGGCGGGCATTCCTCGCGGCCGACGCCGGACAATGCGATCTACCAGCTGATTGGCGGCCACGAAGAAGGTGTCGGCGGTGTCCTTCCCCGTGC
>JAAUTF010000413.1 GCA_012031775.1 Candidatus Altimarinota bacterium
ATTCGCGCGGGCGATGGTAGGGCAGATCTACCGTAGTCAGGTCGTCCGCTGTGATCTGTTGGCCATAGGGGGATAGCCTTGCGCAACAGAATAACAGCTTCGCTGCGACGGCTCTCGATGTACCCGAGGGCTGCTCCGCCGAGCGCGACAATAATGCCGAAGGCGAGCAGGATCACGGGCCAACGATTGGACTTTTGCGCGCCAATGCCTGGCTGAGCGACGGCACCGGAGCGGCGGGTGTGGTCAGGGCCATGGAATGTCCTCCTTTGGTGGACGCAGCATGCTGTGCTCTTGCAAATTGCAGATTACTACGCTCGGTTCTCGGTTCTCAGTCCGGTACGCTCTACGCTCCTACCGCCCAATCGGATCAAGCGTCTCGGCGGCGACGATCAGCGGCGCGAACTCGCCCCAGCCGACAATGCCGCGCATGCGGGGCGCGACTTCGGCGCAGAGCAAGGCCGTTGTCTCACTAACGTTAAACTGGCTGGCGCGAAAGACGCAGTTGCCCCGCGCGGCAGCACCGTCCAGCGCACACGGTCGGCCAGTCCCTCCGGCGACTCGGCGAGGCCGCGTACAGCGCCGAGGTTGATCAGCAGCAGCCGACGGGCTTCGCTCAGCAAAGGGCGGCAGGCGCTATCTTGCGACCAGCTTACCTGGCGGCACTCACGTGTCGCCGCCAGCTCGCCGCGGTTCTGCGCCAGGTCGGCGTAATCAAGGCGCTGCACCGTCGAGCGCGTCGCCTGTTGCAAAGCATCCTCGACCATGGCAACTTCCAGCCAGCGCTCGGCCACCTCGACAACCATCAGCGTGAAGGCCATCAGAAAGGGTAGAGCAAGGGCGACGAGGATCGCGGATTGGCCGCGTTTGCGTGAGCGATACATACGTTTCTCCTGTTTGACAAGGTAACGTAGAGACAAGGTGAACCTGACAGCGTGAGTAATACTCACCCTGCCACCCCTTCACGCGGTCACCTTGTCTGTTACTGACGGTCGCGCTCTGCCGCTCGTGTTGCACTGGCAGCGACCTGAAAGCGGTCGAAGCCGGGGAACGGAGCCCAGAAGTTGCCGTCGTAGCGCACGGCGACGGTAATGGCGTCGTAACGGCGGCAGGCTGCTGTGCACAGGTAACTGTGATAACGGCGGCGCTGGCCCGCATACCGACACCGCCAGCGATCACTTGAGCCGCCGCTTGCTGTACTACATTGGCGTCACCGCCGCTCAGCGCCGCCTGGTGCGCCGCAGCACGTGCTGCCTGGTTCACCGTGTAGTTCGCCAACAGTAGCTGCCCGACGGCGATCAATCCCAGAAACAGTAGCAGTAGGATTGGCAGAATCACCGCCATCTCGACGACCGCTTGGCCTTTCTGGCTGGTTCGGGCTTTGTGCATCTGTAAAACTCCTTTTCTAGTTGAACCGCAGAGACGAAAGGTGTTGGGCGCGCCCATTACGATTGGTGGGCGCATCGTGCGGTGCCCCTGCTGCCTTCTGATTGCTGAATGCTCCCATCACTGCCCTGGCCCGATCACGCTGCGCGGCACGAGCAGGTTGATGTCGAATTGCTGGCTGAGCAGGCGGTGTTCCGGGTCTGGCAGCGGCACGATCGGGATGGGTGGCAGACTCGGATCGTCGATCGGCGCACCGGGGTAGGCGTTGACGATCTGCACGGCGATCTCGACCTGCACCCGCAGCTGCACGGCGCGTAGCGGGGATACGGTGTACAAGTAGACATCGTTGCGCATCGGCGGCGCGGGTGGCTGCGTCCAGTAGAAATGAGCTTGGTCGCGCAGTTCGGCCTCGCTTGGCACATAGCCGTTTTCGATCTGCTCGCGGCTTGCCCCTTGCACATAGCCGTAGACGCAGCCTTGCAGCAGTTTGGCTGTGCCGTCGCTGGTACGCCCGCTTCGGCAGCCCGCCCGGTTGCGGCTGTCGGGATCATATGGCGCGCGCGGCTGTCCATTAACGATCACGCGCTCGATGCTCCAGCCGACAACGTTTACCCGGTACTCATACGGCCAGGGCAGCGCACTGCCGAGGTCGAGGTCGGCGATGCGTGGCGTCAGATCGAGCACTTCGCCGGTTGGCCAGGTAATCGCGGTTCCGCCTGAGACATACACGCCGTTGCGCGGGTTGCTGTCGCGGCTGTTCGGATCCAGCTCTGAGCGCACGGCTAGGCGCAGGTCGCCGTTGAGCGCGGGGATAGCCGTAGGCGGCTGAACCACGAGCGTCTGCAGCCCGTCACGATTGTCGGCTGGATCGTCGCCTACGGTGCGCGTGCTGATCACAGTGCTGAAATCGAGCGTAGCCCCGGCGGGCACGTTCGTCTGCACGACGATCGTGATGCGCCCGGCGCTACGTGGAGCCAGGGTGCCCAAATTCCATTCCAGCAACTGGCCGCTCACCGACCTGGCGCGCGGTCGGCCCCCGCATAACGCACCTCATCGGGCAGCGTTGCGCGCAGAATAACCTGCTCGGCTGCGCGCGTTAGCGCCGGGCGGCTGCGGTAGAGATTGCCGTAATCCAGTACGTACCAGAAGACACTGCCCTGTGCGACGATCCGGCTTGGCCCGGTGGCGTCGACATAGACGTTCGGGCGCAACACGTCGATGCTCGCGCTCGCGTTGTTGTCGCCAAGATCCTGACTGCGCTCGGGTGTGCTTGTGCTGATCCGCGCGGTTACCTGCAGCTGGTCGAGCCGGTAGCCAGTGCCCACGTTGATCAAAAGCTGCGGTTGCCGCGCTGGTTTGCGCTTACGTCGCCGAGCGCACAGCTGACGGTACGCGCTCCCGCGTTGTACACGCAGCCTGTCGGCATCGCGCCGAGTGTGTAATTGCCGCCAGCGGGCAGTGTCGCGACCAGCACGACATTGCGTGCAATACCACGTGTGATGCCTAACGGCGGTGTGTTAAGGCCGTTGCCATACCCTAAAACCACGGTGTTGCGCTCGCCCACCGCGCCTGGGGCAGGGGTGATCGTGACTGTCACGCCGACATCGGGCCGCTGTAAACTGGTGCTCGTGCTTGAGCTATTGTTGCCTGGATCGTCGCCAGGGCTGCTGCTGCTCATGGTCGCCGTGTTACCGATGCTGTCGGCCACAGCCACATCGGCGCGCACCACGAAGCTGATACTGCCGCTAAACCCGGCGTTGATGGTGCCGAGATCGCAGCTCACCACCCGGTTGGCATAGCGGCAAGCTGACGCCGGGTTGGCGCTGAAGCGGATAAAGGTCAGGCCGCTGGCGAGACGATCCTGGATCGTTACGTCAAGCGCCGGTGCTGCGCCGCTGTTGGCATACCTCAGAGTGTAGCTGAATTCGTCGCCGACGACGACGGAGGCCGGGGCGGATTTTGTGACTGCGATCTCGGCGCGCACAATAGCTGTGCTTACACTGGCACGGTTGTTATCGCTGCGTGTCTCGCCGCTGGTACTGCTGCGAACAGTGACGGTATTCGTCACATCGCGGCTGACCTCGCTCTGGCTGGCAGGTGCGCGCACGCGGATCGTGATCTGGCCGCTCTGGCCGCTGCTGAGTGTGCCCAGGTTCCAGCGCAATGTGCTCCCGCTGCGGCTGCTCGGCGCGGGCGTGGCGCTCACATACGCCAGACCCGTCGGCAGCAGGTCTTCGATCACCACGCTGGCCGCGCTACGGTTACCGCTATGAGCATAATGCAGCGTGTAGTTGAAGGTCTCGTTCAGCGTCGCCTGCGCCGGCCCGCTTTTACCAACGCTCAGGTCGAAGGTGTCGCCGACCAAGCCAAAATCCAGTGTGCGGTCGCTGACAACCGCTCCCGCGAGCGCGACATCCGGTGTGGTGAAGTTCGTGGCGGCGTCGGCGTCGCTATCGCGCGCGTCGTTGCCGCCGCGGTTGCGCGGAGCGACGGTGTAGCCCGTCGGCAGAGTGAAGCGCACGTTGTAAATACCGTTCGGCAGCCCGCTGAAGAGATAGCTGCCGTCGCTTGCCGTCGTCGCCTGCCAGTTCACGCCCGTCGGCTGTGGCAACGCGTTTGCGTTCGACCATTGCAGCAGCACACCTACCGCACGCACACCGAGTTCGCCGTTGTCCTGGATGCCGTCGCGATCGGCATCTTCCCAAACACGGTCGCCGATCTGGCCGTCGGCGGTGCGCTGGCGCAGGCCAATGTCGAAGCTGCGCTCGTCGGCCTCGCGCTGCGGCATTGCGATCGCCAACCCCGTTAGGCCCGGTGTGGGTGCGAGCACAGTGCCGGCAAACTCGATATAGCCGTGGCTGCTGCTCATATCGCTGTCGGTGTCATCATCACCGCTGCGGTTGGCTTCGGTGATCTCGTAATTTTGCGCCTGGCCGCTCATGAATTCCAGCGCCGCGATGCGAATATTAACCGGCGTATTCGGCGGTAAGGCGAAGAGATAGCGCCCAGCAACATCCGTGCTGCGCTTGCCAGCGCGGGCGCGGTCGGCGCACCGCTGAAGGCCTCAATCGTGATATTGGCGAGCGGCGGCTCGCCCGTATCTTGCACACCGTCGCGGTCATCGTCGCGCCAGACGCGCCCACCAACAAAGGCGTACGTGCAGAGCGGTTCCAGGTCGCCGAGCGCGGCCGCTTTGCCACCAGCGGCCTTATCGGCACTGATCAGCATCTGGCTGGCGTCGCGCGCTGCGCTGTTGTCATCATAAAATTGTAGGCCGCTACGCTCTGCGCCGAGCAAGCTGGTGGTTGCGATACGCTCGCTTGTACCAAGAGCATTGGGAATACTTGCTAGCGCGCCGCTATGATTTTCGATATGCACCGGCCAGGGCCAGGCTGCGCAACCGCGCCCCAACCCCGCGACGAGCCGCGCCGGGCTTGAACGCAGGAGCCCGAGAAGAAAACGACGTGATCAAGTGAAGCATCGTGGACACCAGTATCTGCCACCGTGAGACCGTGGCCGTTGACGGTTGAGTCGCCCGCCTGTGACGGCGGAAAACATAGTGCCTTGCCCCCGGTCGCGACAGCGACATCACAGCTTTGTCAGTGATACCCGCAGAGCCAAATGGATCATGCCATCAAGTGGCGCGCCACATACACAATGGCAACGCCCACCACGGCAGAAATAACGCCTGCTCGCCGCAAAAAAGCGGGCGTGGCGCGCGCCATCTCTTCCAGGGCGCGCCGCGTTGCTTCCGGAAAGGCCGCCAGCATCAGGCCTTCGATCGCAAAAGGAGGCCGAGCGCGGCCAGGAAGTCGTCCATCGTGTCTTTCTGCGCTCGGCATCGGTCTATGGCTTGGGTGCCTCACGAACCCGTGGGCGACCGCTTGGGTCGTTCAAATACCTGAAGAAATCCGAGTCGGGCGTCAAGACAAACCGCGTGTAGCCGGCTTTCAGGCCCTGCTCATAGGCTTGCATCGAGCGATAGAACGAGAAGAACTCCGGATCCCGCCCATAGGCTTCCGCCAGAACCCGCGTTCGCTCCGCATCGCCCGCACCCAGCGTCTCCCGGGCAACGCGCTCAGCCTCGGCCCGAATTCCCACCACGGCGCGATCGGCCTGGGCGCGAATACGATCGGAGATTTCCGTGCCCTGCGCACGAATTTCAGCTGCTTCCCGCTGGCGCTCCGTCTGCATGCGGCGGAACACCGCCTCAGAGTTCTGCTCCGGTAAATCGGCGCGCCGAATGCGTACGTCCACCACGGCCATGCCAAGGCTTTGCGCCTCACGGTTCACTTGGTCGCGGATCACACGCATCAGATCTTC
>JAAUTF010000414.1 GCA_012031775.1 Candidatus Altimarinota bacterium
GCCGCCGCCGCCACCACCACCGAAGCCACCACGGCCACCACCGCCGCCGCCGCTGCGCTCGCGGTCTTCAGCCTCGTTGACGCGGATAGCGCGACCGTCGAGCTCCTGCCCGTTCGTGGCGCTGATGACATTTGCGACGTTGTCCGTGTCGATCTCGACGAAGCCGAAACCACGCGAGCGACCCGTATCACGATCGGTGATCACGCGTGCGCTCTGCACCTGGCCGTGCTCAGCGAAGAAATCCTCGAGCTCGGCGTCGTTAATGTTCCACGACAGATTGCCAACAAACAACTTGACCAACATTCCAGTACTCTCCTCTGTGCCCCTGGTGGGCATCAGTAACGGCGGAAGGCCCGCCCTCTAACACAGACCGACTAGCCCTCTGCGCCGGACGTCGGCATGAACCGACAACCTCGCTCAGCGCAAACAACAACGTATCTCTTCCGAGCGAATGAAGTGCTGCAGAGGTCCCAGGAGCAGTCGAGGCACTGGAAGCAGAACTCGCAGTAACATACGTTGGCAACACGCACATAGTAACACATCTTTCACTTTTGTAAAAGCAAAAATCTGAAAAATGCTACAATAGTATGGAGAGATCCGCGCTGTATCTCCGTCGTGCGACGGAGACGCAGTGCGCTTCTATAATTTAAGGGTATCCTATGGCTGCGCACTCACTACTGCCCGATCCATCGCTTTGGGCGAGCTTAAAGCCCTTCGGTATCGGCGAACAGCGGCCCAACAACTATCTTGAGCTATGGAAGGCGTTGCAGGAGAACCGCGATAATGCGGCCTACGCCTGGCGTATTCTTCACGAAGGCGTCTGCGATGGTTGCGCGCTTGGCACCACTGGCCTGAAGGATTGGACGCTGGATGGCGTGCATCTGTGCAATATCCGGCTGCGCTTGTTACGCCTGAATACGATGTCGGCGTTGAACGCGGCGCAGCTTGCCGATGTTGCGGCCTTGCGCGGGCTGCGTTCATCTGAGCTACGCGACTTAGGGCGGCTTCCGTGCCCAATGGTGCGGCGGCGCGGCGATCCTGGGTTTAGCCCACTAAGCTGGGAGGCGGTGCTCGATCTGATCGCTGAGCGCATTCGTGCTACCACGCCCGATCGATTGGGCTTTTACCTGACGAGTCGCGGGATGCCGAACGAGGCCTACTACCTGGCGCAAAAAGCGGTGCGGGCGATGGGCACCAATTCGATCGATAACGCTGCCCGCCTGTGCCACGCGCCGAGCACGGTTGCGCTGAAACGCGGCCTTGGCGTGGGTGCGAGCACATGTTCGTATAGCGATTGGATGGAGAGCGATCTGCTGGTCTTTGTCGGCTCGAACGTGGCCAATAATCAGCCGGTTGCGACGAAATATCTCTACCACGCGCGGCGTAATGGTGCGGCGATTGTGCTCGTCAACAATTACCGTGAGCCAGGCATGGAGCGCTACTGGATCCCCAGCATCCCCGAGAGCGCGCTCTTTGGCACGCGCCTCGCCGAGACCTGCTATCTGGTGAATGTCGGCGGCGATATCGCGTTCCTGAATGGCACGCTTAAACACTTGATCGCCGAGGGCTGGATAGATAGCACATTCATTCACGAGCATAGCACAGGATTCGTTGAGCTTGCCGCTGCGCTTGCCCACCAGCCCTGGGAAGAGCTGGAGCGTTACGCCGGGGCCAGTCGCAGCGAGATGTATGCCTTTGCCCAGCAGATCCGCGATGCACGGCGCGCGATTTTTGTCTGGAGTATGGGCGTAACCCAGCACGAGCACGGTGAGGATGCCGTGCAGGCGATCGTCAATCTTGCTTTGAGCAAAGGCTTTGTTGGGCGCGCAGGCTGTGGCGTGATGCCGATCCGCGGCCACTCCGGTGTACAGGGCGGGGCCGAGATGGGCGCGTATAGCACGGTCTTCCCCGGTGGCGTGCCGATCGATGCCGAGAACGCTGCGCGCCTCGCGCAGGTTTGGGGTTTTGCGCCGCCTCTTGGCCCTGGCAAAACCACGCCGCAGATGCTCGATGCCGCTGCTGCAGGTGATCTCGACGTGCTTTTCGCCGTTGGCGGCAACTTCCTTGAGGTGATGCCTGATCCCGACTATGCACGGGAGGCGATTGAGCGCTTGCCGCTGCGCGTGCATATGGATATTGTGCTCTCTAGCCAGATGCTTGTCGAGCCCGCCGATACGGTGGTGTTGCTGCCAGCGACAACGCGCTACGAAGTGCCGGGCGGTGTCACCGAGACAACCACCGAGCGGCGTGTGGTGTTCAGCCCGGAGATCGCCGGGCCGCGCATTGCCTGGGCACGTTTTGAAGGCGAGGTCTTCTGCGACCTGGCGGCGCGTGTGCGGCCAGAACTGGCCGAGCAGCTGTATTATCGCGGCACAGCGGCTACGCGCGCCGAGATCGCCCGCGCCATCCCGCAATACCTTGGTATCGAGCGCTTGGAACGCCAAGGCGACCAGTTTCAATACGGCGGCCAGCATCTCTGCGCCGATTGGCACTTCCCAACGGCTGATGGCAAGGCACATTTCGTCGCGGTTGCGCCGCCGCACCAAGAGTTGCCTGATGGGATGTTTCGCCTGACGACGCGGCGCGGCAAGCAGTTCAACTCGATCGTGCATGAGCAGCGCGATATGCTCACCGGGGCCGAGCGCGACGCGATTTTTATGGCGGCAAGCGATGCCACAGCGCTTGGCCTGATGGCGGGCACGCCGCTGACCCTTGTCAACGAGCACGGCCGCTATGCAGGCCGCGTCTTCATCGCCCCGCTGCGCCCCGGCAACCTGCAAGTCCATTGGCCCGAGGCGAACCACTTGCTCGACCGTCGGCGTCGCTCGCCGCAAGCCCAGATCCCAGATTATACCGCGCTGGTTCGCGTTGAAGCCGAAGCAGGAGGCTACTAGCCATGAAGCGGCTTTGGAAGAGCCATAGAACTCTACAGCGATGAGCACAACGATTGAGCTTTGTTGGGGTGTTGTGGGCAGCGAAGCTGCCCACAACACCCCAGACGTATGGCTCAATGCTTCTGCCCAGCGCTATAGTGACACCAGTTACGCGGCGCGCCCAGCCATGTCATTCCGAACGGAACGCAGCGGAGGGAGGAATCTGCGCCGTCAGGCAGGCTTGACACATCTGGTATACTGACGTTGTAAGTACCCCTCCCCAGGGGGGTAGGGATAGGGGGAACTATGGACGCTCACAAACAAACAGTGCTCACCCGTCTCAAGACAATCGAGGGCCACATTCGTGGCGTGCAGCGTATGGTCGAGGCCGATACGTACTGTATCGATCTGCTGAAGCAGACCAAAGCCATCCAGCAAGCGCTGCATCGGCTGGACGCGCTCATTCTTGAAGAACATCTCAACAGCTGCGTCACTACCGCGATTCGTAGCGAGGATGCGGTGGAGCGCGAGCGCGTGGTGAGCGAATTGCTGCAGGTGTTTCAAACGAGCGAGAAGCTTTGAGGGGGCCAGGGGACAGGTAGACGATTTGTTAGTGATGAGGAGCTTTATTATGATCAGTGAGCAGTTCATTGTGCCGGGCGTTTCGTGCCAGCACTGTATCAACGCCGTTTCGCAAGAGGTCGGTGCGCTCGATGGCGTGCAAAAGTCGATGTGAACCTCGACAGCAAAGTCGTTACGGTGGAGCATGCCGAAGGTGTGAGCGCCGAGACGATTATCGCCGCGATCAATGAGGCGGGCTACGAGGTCGCGAGCCGAGCGTAAGGTTTGGCGGTGTAGAGGCGTAGCAGCGGCGCAGTATGCTATGCCGCTGCTACGTCTCTACGCCTTTGCGGTTCAATTGTTCGGAAGGAGTTCTACCATGGCAGAGCAACAGATCGATCTGCCGATTACCGGGATGACATGTGCTTCGTGCGTGATGCGCGTGGAGAAGGCGCTTAAGAAAGTTCCCGGTGTACAAGATGCCAGCGTGAACCTGGCCACCGAGCAGGCCAGCGTGCGCTTCGATGCGGCGCAGGCGACACCAGGCCAGATCGAGGCGGCGGTGGCGAAGGCGGGCTACGGCGTGGTCAGCGATACGCTCGATTTCCCGGTCACCGGGATGACCTGCGCCTCGTGCGTGATGCGCGTGGAGAAGGCGCTCAAGAAAGCCCTGGTGTGCTGGAGGCGAACGTAAACCTGGCCGATGAGCATGCGACGGTAAGCTATTTGCCGAGCGCTATCGGCTGGGAAGGCCTCAAGGCTGCCGTCGAAAAAGCCGGTTATGGCGTGATTGAAACTCAGGATACAGCCGTCGGCACAGCGGAAGATGTCGAAGCGGTGGCGCGCGCCAAGGAGTTGGCGGACAAGCAGCGTAAGCTTTTTATTGCGGTTGCGCTGAGCCTACCGCTTTTTGTGCTCTCGATGTACCGCGACTTCGGCTTTATCGACCCGGTGTTCTACGGCAGCTGGGAGCAGATGATGCAGGGCCACGACGGCGGCGCGATGGACATGAGCCATCCGGCGTCGGCCGATCTGTTGAACTGGCTGTTTCTGGGCCTGGCCACGCCGGTGGTCTTCTATGCCGGTTGGGATTTCTTCGTTCATGCCTGGCGCGCGTTGAAGGCACGCACCGCGAACATGGACACGCTGATCGCGATCGGGGCGTCGGCGGCCTATTTCTACAGCCTGGGCCTAATGCTTTTTGGTCTTAGTGGCCATGTCTACTACGAGACAGCGGCGCTGATCGTGACGCTTATCCTGGTGGGCAAATACCTGGAGGCGCGGGCGAAGAGCCGCACCGGTGCCGCGATTCGCGCGCTGATCGGTTTGCAGGCGCGCACAGCACGGGCGATCCGCGGCGGCCAGGAAGTCGATGTGCCGGTCGAAGAGCTGCGTAAGGGCGAGATCATTGTGGTGCGGCCCGGCGAAAAAGTGCCGGTCGACGGCGTGCTCGTCAGTGGGCGCTCGAACCTCGATGAAAGCATGGTCACTGGTGAAAGCCTGCCGGTGGAAAAACAACCCGGCGATCAGGTGATCGGCGCGACGCTTAAATACCACTGGCAGCTTCCAGATGCGCGCAACACGTATCGGCAAAGAGACGATGCTGGCGCAGATTATCAAGTTGGTGCAGCAGGCGCAGGGCAGCCGCGCACCAGTGCAGCGCCTGGTCGATCGGATCTCGGCGGTGTTTGTGCCGGTGATTCTGGTGATTGCGCTGCTGACTTTTCTGGGCTGGTTCTTTATCGGCGGGGTGGGCTTCACCCAGGCCATGCTGTTTGCGGTGGCGGTGCTGGTGATCGCTTGCCCTGTGCGCTGGGCCTGGCCACGCCCACAGCGATTATGGCGGGCACCGGCAAGGGCGCAGAGCACGGTATTCTGATCAAAAACGCTGAGAGCCTGGAGCGCGCCAATAAAATCCGGATCGTGGTTTTCGACAAAACCGGCACGATCACGGCGGGCAAGCCGATGGTGACGGAGGTGGTGGGGCAGGAGTCAGGAGTCAGGAGTCAGAATTCAGGAGTCTTCGGGCGGGAGTCAGGAGTCAGGAGTCAGAATTCAGGAGTCTTCGGGCAGAATTCAGGATTCAGGAGTCAGGATTCAGAAGTCCTTGAGCAAGGCAGCGCGTTTGGCACGCAGCGCCCGGTTCTTGTTGCAGCGGCGACAGCCAGCGGCGAGTTGCTTTACCTGGCGGCGTCTGCCGAGCGCGGCAGCGAGCACCCGCTAGGCGCGGCGATCGTGCGGTACGCGCAGGAGCAAGGCCGGAGCCTCGC
>JAAUTF010000415.1 GCA_012031775.1 Candidatus Altimarinota bacterium
GATCCGCGTGGCGCGGTCGTCGACGATGATCATGCCAGCGCTGCCCGCCGTCGACCCGGTGGGACTCCTATATTCGTCAATGCCTCCCTGATGTGAGTGCGCCCCCGCCGAATAACCCGGCACCGGTGGCTCCGCCGCGTGCGACACCGCCGGTGTCGCCCATTGCAACGCCATCCACGCCGTGGCCGCTGCTGCCTGCGACCACCACCGGCCAACGCGGTGGTCGCACCGCCGACAACGATGCGTTGATTACGACGGGCATGTGTACCATTGCAACGATGAGGGCGTTTGATGCTCTCTTACGTGGCATCGAAAAAGTTCAAGAAGCAACGCGAAATCCTCTCTTACGGAAAAGCGAGCATCGATCGGGGTAGATGCACCATATGCGCCACTTGACAGCTATATTGATATAATGTATCATTATCTGAGTATTGAAAGCCTACTAAGTTTGGCAAAATATAGTAGCTTTGTATAGATGTGGAGCAAGTGGCAGTGCTTGCGCACGGCCCAGCCACGGGCAAACACTGCTACCTGCTCCACAAAACTCGGCAGATTACCTTGTTTCTTGTAAATGATAGAAACTCTCATATATGAACAACCCTTCGACCGCTGCTCGTACATTACCGGTCACCGTGTTATCGGGCTTTCTTGGCGCGGGCAAGACGACGTTGTTGAACCATGTCTTAGCCAATCGGGCAGGTTTGCGAGTTGCGGTGATTGTTAACGATATGAGCGAGATTAATATTGATGCGCAGCTTGTGCGCAGCGGTGGAACGCTAAGCCGCACCGAGGAGCGCCTGGTGGAGCTAAGCAATGGCTGCATCTGCTGCACCCTGCGCGAAGATCTGCTTATCGAAGTCGCGCATCTGGCGCGAGCAGGGCGCTTCGATTACCTGCTGATCGAGTCAAGCGGTATCTCCGAGCCACTGCCGGTGGCCGAAACCTTCACCTTCGCCGACGAGCACGGCGTCTGCCTGGGCGATCTCGCCCGCCTAGATACTCTCGTGACTGTGGTGGATGCTGGTCAATTTCCCCACGATTTCGCCTCGCTTGAGGAGCTACGCGACCGCGATCTCGCAGTTGGTGACGCAGATGAGCGCGCGATCGTCGATCTGCTGGTGGATCAGGTGGAGTTCGCCGATGTGCTGGTGCTCAATAAAACCGATCTGGTGCCGCCGGACGATCTCGATCGGCTGGCGGCACTGCTGCGGCGGCTGAACCCCGATGCAACCGTGTTGCGCAGCAGCTTTGGCCAGGTGCCGCTCGATCAGCTCCTCAACACGCGACGCTTCGATTTCGAACGCGCGGCGCAGTCTGCTGGCTGGCTCAAGGAGCTGCGCGGCGCGCATACGCCAGAGACCGAGGAGTACGGCATTTCGAGCATTGTCTATCGCGCGCGTCGGCCCTTTCACCCGCAGCGTTTCTGGCACTCAATTAATGGTGATTGGCCGGGCGTGCTGCGCTCGAAGGGGTTGTTCTGGCTGGCAACACGTATGGAGCTGAGCGGGGTCTGGTCGCAAGCGGGCGGTGCGTGCCGGGTGGAGCCCGGTAGCTATTGGGCCGCAGTGCTGCCGCAGGAGGATTGGCCCGAGGACGAACGCGCAACGATCGCTGCGCTCTGGCAAGAACCCTTTGGCGATCGACGCCAGGAACTGGTACTGATCGGCCAGGCGCTGGACGAAGCTGCGCTGCGCGCCGAGCTCGATGCCTGCCTGCTCAGCGACGACGAATTGGCGCTCGGGCCAGCGGTCTGGGCCGAATTTGCCGATCCCTTCGCCGATTGGCTGATCACGAGCGGCGATGAGGTCGAGGATATGGAATCGGCTCATGGCTAAGCGCACACCGAAGACGAGCCAGTTACTCCATCCCGATCGCTCTACACCCTGGCGCCTCCCCGAGCAATTGGTGCAGCGCGGGACAAAGCTGCTCACGCAGCAGTGCTGGTACTGGGGTTGCGATGTGCGCCGCACCAACGGAAACTTGCTGCTTGAACACGGTTTTAGCCGCGTGCGTCCGCCGACTGGCACGAGCGGCAGCAGTATTTATCAGCTGGAGACAGCCACCGGCGCGCACCTTGTAGTGTGGAGCTTCGGCGTTTTCTATCGGGAGGCTGCGGGCCGTGGTGTGTTCCTCGATCGCTTCCGTTTCGATCCATACCTGCTCGACAATGGCCTGACGGACGCAGCGGTCTTCCAGATCGAGCAGCTCCCGCCACGCCGTAAACCAGGGGACAGCGATGTGGTACAGCTCATTGCACAGCTGGCAGACCTTATCGGCTGCGTTATTGCCTACGAACAGCGCATCATCGCCGAGTATGGGTTGCACTACCGCGAGCAGTGTTTGGCGCAGTGGACGCGCCAGAAGCTTGCCCTTCCCGTAGACACGTTCCTTGCTAGTTGGGATTGTTTTCGGCGCGACCTGGCGAGCATCAGGTGTGTCGGCTAGCACACGTCGGCGGAAGTCCCTCCAAGGGTGCTCGCCATTGTCAGGTGTTCACCGCAGGCGAACGTACGCTTGGCGTTCTACAGCAGAAGTCAGGCCTTGGTTCAAGATTTAAAAGCGCAAGCGCTACCTATGCTTGATTGGTTGATTATCGGCGGCGGTAACCCAGCTATGGCCGTCACCTCAGAACTCCGGCCTCCTGACTTCTGCCTCCTGCTCCCAGCCGATCCTCAGCGATCAGCGTTTTGATCTACACAACCACCGCTTGCGCGAGCCGCCCTTTGGGCAACCAACGGTCGAACTGACGCTCGAAATCCACCAGCACATCATGTGCTGGCGCAGTCTGCGCGCGCTTCTAGCTGAGCAGATAGCCTCCAGCAACGAGCAGTAGGATGAACAGGATAAAGCTGAGCAGAACGACCTCCCGGCACAGCACCGTCAGCTGATACAAACTTGATACGAATGTACCAGCGACCTCAACAGCCACGGTGCCCAAAAGGTGCCTCGGGATCGTTCTCGTGGCGGAGGGCTGCTACAACAGCTTCTGCTACGATAACGTATCGGTAACGTATCGGTCGCTGCGAACGGCTTGCGCAGTACATCGTTCGTAGCCTCTGTAGAAAGAACACAGTTATGCCGCACACCGATCTGCTTCGCCCACCCTGCTAGAGTCGTTTTAGAGCCTACCTCTCGCTGTAGCGCCATCGTTTGCGATTGGCGTTCTATTGGTATGCGCCGAACCTTTTGCTTCCTGGCGTTTAACGCCTGACTTCTGCGGCAAGCGCAAACCAACCCCGACGACCTCGACGGTGGCTGAGCCTGGTCGTCGTCTTGCCGTGCCCGTGCGCCGCCTGCTTCCTATGCCCACTTCGCTCGTATCGACGCGATGAACAGCATAGGAGGCACACCTGTGGAATGCATTCAGGGCACCAGAAAGATGACGATCGACTCGCAACAGCTGGCCGCGTTGGCGGCGGCTTACCCATATACATGGCTCGATCTTGGCACCGGCGACGGGCGTTTTGTGCAGCATATGGCCCGCACATTGCCTCGTACCCTGCTGATCGGTGTGGACGCCTGCCGCGAAAATCTGCGCGAGCGCTCACGCCGCAGTACGCCTAATACACTCTTCGCCATTGCCAACGCGCTCGCACTGCCTGCCGAACTCGATGGCCTAGTGCAGCGGGTCAGCATCAATTTCCCTTGGGGCAGCTTGTTAGAGGCGCTGCTCGAAGGTGATGCGCACTTGCTCAACGGGCTTCGGCGTGTTACTCGCCCAACAGCACTACTGGAGATCCGCCTCAACGGTGGCGCGCTGCTCCAGAGCGAACTTGCCGCCGAGGAAGGCGCGGCGCGGGTACGCCAGGTACTCAATCGTGCGGGTTGGCGCTGTGGCGCGCCGACGTATCTCGCCGCACAGCAGCTCAAAGACACACCAAGTAGCTGGGCGCAGCGCCTGGCGCACGGCCCGCACCCATGGGCCATCAGCCTCCGCGCTGTAGCGATTGAAATTGCGTAAGCACCGCTTTGCGGGTACAATCAGAACGCATACGATTAGAAAAGCTTTTTGTTATGTCTGTTTTGGCAACAAAGCTGCCAAAACAGACATAACAAACCCTTTCCCGCAACTCAAGGGGGCCACATGCGCGTCGTCGCGATGATTATGGCCGGCGGCGAAGGCACCCGCTTGAGCGTGCTCTCAGAAAAGCGCGCTAAGCCCTCTGTGCCCTTCGCTGGACGTTTTCGCATCATCGATTTTACGCTCTCGAACTGTGTGAACTCGGGGATTTTCGATGTAGCTGTGCTGACCCAATACCGCCCGCACTCGTTGAACGACCACATCGGTATCGGCAAGCCCTGGGATCTCGACCGCGCACGCGGCGGTGTGCGGCTGCTCCAGCCTTATCAGGGCCGCAACGACCAGAGCTGGTATCGTGGTACTTCCGATGCTATCGCGCAAAATTTGAATTATGTGCTTGAGCGTCGCGCTGACTTGACACTTGTCCTCTCCGGCGATCACATTTACAAAATGGATTATTCACAGATGATCGCCGAGCACCTGCGCAACCGCGCCGAGCTCAGCGTCGCCGTGATGGACGTGCCGCTCGATGAGACCGATCGCTTCGGTATTATGACGACCGACGATCAGAATCGTATCGTCGAGTTCAGTGAGAAGCCGAAGAACCGCGACAAGGGCACGCTGGCCTCGATGGGCATCTATGTCTTTAATACCGATGCGCTGGTGCGCCGCCTGCAAGAGGGCAGCGAGGATAAGCCGCGTTTCGACTTCGGCAAACACGTCATCCCGGCAATGATCGGCGAAGACCGTGTTTTCGCCTACAATTTCTCCGGTTACTGGGTCGATGTGGGCACGATTCAATCGTATTGGGAGACGAGTTTACAGCTGCTCGACCCCGAATGCCCTTTCAAGCTCTACGATCCAGCGTGGATCATCCGCACACGCAGCGAAGAACGCCCGCCGGTCAAAGTTGGCCCGCAGGCGCGTGTGCAGAAATCGATCGTCTGTAACGGCTGCACCGTGCGCGGTATGGTCGAGAATGCGGTGCTCTCACCGGGTGTGTATGTCTCGCCCGGTGCGATTGTGCGCAACAGTGTGGTGATGAACGACACCTGGATTGGCCCCGGTGCCGTGCTCGACCACGTCATCGTCGACAAGGCCGTGGTGGTGGGTGCAGGTGCCAAACTTGGCTACGGCGACGATTTTAACATCGCAAATAAGGCGCAGCCCGATAAAATCAACACCGGCATCTCGGTGGTCGGCAAAGCGACTCATATTCCCGCCGGTATTACGATCGGGCGCAACGTGGTGATCAACGCAGACCGCGATACCGAGGATTTTCCCGGCGGCGATGTGCCCTCCGGTGAGACTGTATAGTTACAGGTTACAGGTGAGCGTAAGCACCCGCAACGTACAAACCTGTAACCTGTAACCTGTAACCTGTAACCTTATGCAACGAACACTAGCCCTCATTCTCGCCGGTGGCGATTCCCCCGCGCTGAGCGTGCTCACCGCCGAGCGCACCGAGGCTGCGGTGCCTTTTGGCGGGAAGTATAAGATTATCGATTTCGCTCTGTCGAACTGCGTCAACTCCGGCATCTACAATGTCGGCGTACTTACACAGTATCGCCCGCGCACGCTGCATCTGCACCTGGGTGTCGGGCGGCCCTGGGATCTCGACCGCGCCCAAGGCGGCCTGCGCGTTATGCACCCCTCGCCCACCCCCGAGG
>JAAUTF010000416.1 GCA_012031775.1 Candidatus Altimarinota bacterium
CGGTGTCCTCGATGTGATGCTCGCGCGTCGCGCGGCCGGAGTTGACGTCGATGGCGACCAGGGCTTCCGCCTGATTGAGCACGATATAGCCGCCCGACCGCAGCTGGACGATCGGCGAGAACATTGCGTCCAGCTGGCTCTCGACGCCGTAGCGAATAAGCAGCGGCTGGCCTTCGGCGTAGAGCCTCACGTTCTTTGCATGGCTCGGCATGAGCATGCGCATGAAGTCTTTCGCCTCGCGATAGGCCGGCTCGCCCGAGACGATGACCTCGTCGATGTCCTTGTTGTAGAGGTCGCGGATCGCCCGCTTGACCACCGAGCCCTCCTCGTAGACGAGGGTCGGAGCGCTCGACTTCAGCGTCAGGTCGCGCACCTGCTCCCACATGCGCAGCAGATACTCGAAATCGCGCTTGATCTCCGTCTTGGTGCGCAGCGCGCCGGCCGTGCGCAAGATGACCCCCATCCCCTCAGGGACTTCGAGATCCTGCGCGATCTCCTTCAGCCTGTTGCGATCTTGCGGGCTGGTGATCTTGCGGCTGATGCCGCCGCCCCGCGCCGTGTTCGGCATCAGCACGGAATAGCGGCCGGCGAGCGAGAGATAGGTGGTGAGCGCCGCGCCCCTTGGTCCCGCGCTCCTCCTTCACCACCTGCACCAACATGATCTGGCGGCGCCTGATCACTTCTTGAATCTTGTATTGGCGGCGGATGCGTGGCGCCCGCTCCTGGGCTTCCTCGAGGGCGTCGGCGCCTCCTACGGATTCGACCGTTTCCGTCGCGGAGGCCTCGTCGTCTTCATCTTCATCTTCGTACTCATACTCGGCAAGCGCTTCGTCGGGTTCGACACGTAGCACCACCGGGCCGTCGCCCTCGGCAGCATCCGCGTCGAGCGAGACCATCAGCGGTTCAAGCGCCGCTAAGCGCATTGCCGACCGATATTCTTCGGGCACCGCCACATCGATGCCGACCAGCCGCTGTTCGCTGTCAAGGTCGAGCAAGGCCGGTGCATCGAGCCCGATCGACCCGCTAGCATCAACTTCTTGCGTGGACAGAAATAGATAGCCGGTTTCCATGTCGAGACGACAGTGCTCGTGCTCTAACGCCAGTTCCAGCTGATCGAGCGTAATATCGTCGTCGAGATCAAGGCGCAGCCCAATGATCCGCCCTTCGTCGTCGAGCAGCAAACTGGCTGGGTATTCCGCCTCAAACTCGACCTGCCCGGCTTCCAGCTCTGTCAGATAGCAATAGAGGGTGCCTGCATCAGCGTCGTGTGAAAAATGCAACATTGGTTTTCCTTAATACAAATGGCACAGAGTTCGTCTCTGTGCCACGGTAACCTGTAACTTGTAACCTGTAACCTCAGCGATCGTTCATGGTGCGCCGCAACGGAATATCGGCCTTAAGATGATCGTGATCGTTCTCCTCACCGCGCAGCAGCGTTACATCGATATCAGCCGGGTCGACCGAGGGCAGATAGCGCGCGAAGACTTCGGCGAGATCGAGCTTCATCTGCGCCATCATATCCGGCGTCAGCTTATAGCGATCGTCGACCAGCACCGTCAGCAGACGCTTTTTGCCACATCAGCGCTTTTATCTTTGCGCGCCCCGAAGAGATTCTCGAAAAAACCCACGTTTCACCTCTTGGAAGAGCATAGAGCACAGAACCCGAGATTACCTCTTCAAGCATGCTCTATACTCTATGCTCTGCGCTCTGCGCTGCTAACTACGCCTGCGCCCGAACATCCCGCCGAACAGCCGCTCGATCACGCCCTGATGCTCGTCGATCGCCATAAATGGCACTTCTTCGCCATTGACGCGCCGTGCAATGTTGAGGAATGCTTTGCCTGCGCGCGATTGCTGATCGTAAACGGCAACCTCGCCGCGATTAGTTGACGTAATAATCGCCTCATCATCAGGCACAATGCCAACCAGATTGATCGCCAGTAACTCCAGCACATCCTCAACCGACAGCATCTCGCCGCGGTTCACCAGCTTTGGCTTGATGCGGTTGATGATCAATCGTGGCGGGCCTTTTTCCGCCGACTCGACCAGGCCCACGATCCGGTCGGCGTCGCGTACAGCTGAAACCTCCGGTGTAGTAACGATAATCACCTCATCGGCACCGGCGATCGCGTTGCGGAAACCACCTTCGATACCGGCGGGGCTGTCGATCAGCACATAATCGAACTCGGCGCGCAGCTGGTTCGTCAGATCGATCATATTTTCGGTGCTGACATCGTCTTTATCGCGCGTCTGGGCTGCGGGCAGCAAGCATAGCTCGGGCAGGCGTTTATCTTTGATCAACGCCTGACGTAAACGGGCGCGGCCCTCGACCACATCGACAATATCGTAAACGATGCGATTCTCTAGCCCCATCACCACATCGAGGTTACGGAGCCCGATGTCGGCGTCGACTACCGCCACCCGTGATCCGCGCAGTGCAAGTGCCGTGCCCAGGTTGGCTGTCGTCGTCGTCTTGCCGACGCCGCCTTTGCCCGATGTAATGGTGATAACCCGCGCCATAGCTGCTCCTCAATCGTTCAACAGTGTCAAAAAAGAGCGTGGTGTGCAACGATCTAGCAGCAGTGCCATCAGAGCGCTCCACACCAATAGCTCTTAACTTTTACGATAGACATCCCAGGCCTCGACCACGATCTGGCCTTGGTCGAGGCGAGCAACTTCAGGCACATGCGTTGCCGCCCCTTCAGGCGTGCGTGCGAACTGATCGGCGATGCGCAACTGCGTCGGGCGCAGTTCAAGCGCGCAGACGATCGCAGTTGCATCGCCGAGCGCCCGGCATGCACAACGCCGCGCAGGCGCCCCCAGACGATCACGCTGCCGACGGCGATGATCTCGGAACCAGGATTGACATCGCCCACCAGCGTGAGATGGCCATGGTGGCGCACCACCTGGCCCGAGCGCACTGTGCGCATCAACAAGCGGGCATCGCTCTCGGCAGACCCAGCCGGGCGCTGCAAGGGTTGCGGGGCCGGGCGCGCAGCAATACCGGCAGCCCGTGCCGCATTGCGACTCTCGCGCGCCGCAGCATTGATCGTCTCTGGCTCGACACCGTGCTGTTGCATTAGGGCGAGCAGTTCATTAAACTGGCCTTCATCGAGTTGCCGTGCGCCAACATCGACCACCAGTTTGGCCCCGGCGAAGAAGCTGCCGCGTTGCCCAAGTTGCTCGGCAAGGTCGACAAGCAGCTTTGACCATTCGGCCTCCGCATCCAATAGCATCCGCAGCCCGTCGCGCCCGCCCTTGATGGTGATGAGATCGTTCATGGTGGCCATGTGCAAACGTAAACGCAGTTAGACGAGGATTATAGCATAATCGAGCGCAGAGCACCGAGCGCAGCACCGAGAACTGGCAGTGACGCGCGCTACTCTGCCGCTAAGGCGTGGTTGCAACCGTCTGTGGCACCTCTTCACCCGGTAGTTTCGGGCAGGTCGCGGGGCGCTCGGCGGGCGGTGCCACTTTGAAGTAGGCTTGCATTATCTGCGTCACCGCCGGTACGGCCAGCGTCGATGAACCATCGCCAAGGTCACCCGTGCCTTCGAGCAGCACAGCAACGACGATCTGCGGGTTGTCGTAGGGCGCGAAGCCGACGAACCACGAGTGACTCTGGCGCACCTGGCGCTTGTCGAGCGTCTCGATGATCGGGCCAAACTCGGCTGTGCCCGTCTTGCCGGCAATGCTTAACCCTGCACACTCGTCGCGTGCGGCCACGTTCAGCCCATCTGTCACCGAGAGGCGCATGCCCTCGCGCACGGCCTGCAAGTACGCCGGGTTCACCGGGGCTTGTGTATGCACGCGCGGTGCAATCGTCTGGAGCGTTCTGCCGTCGCTATCGGTGATCTCGCGCACAAGGTGTGGTATGTAAACAGTGCCGTCGATCGCCATTGCTCCGGCGGCGCTTGCAAGCTGCAGCGGAGTCACCTGCATATCGCCCTGGCCGATCGACATGTTGAAGGTATCGCCGGTCGTCCACGTTTCGCGTTTTACCTGCGCTTTCCATGCGCTCGATGGCAGTAACCCTGCGGCCTCGCCCGCGAGATCGATCGTCGTTGGCTGACCGAAGCCGAACCATGCCAGGCCGTCGCCGAGTCGATCGATCTGTAGCCCGGCCACACGCAGATCTTCCTCCGCCAGGTTTGTCGCCTGGTCGTTGCCACCAGCCACCGCAGCGAAGAAAACGTTTGAAGAAATACGCAGCGCCTCGCGCACGTCGATCTCGCCGTTATCGCGGCTGCGCACCGAGTTCGGCAGCTCGAAGGGCGCACCACTGCGCTCGATCAACCGGATCAGGCCCGGATCGCGCAGTTTTGTCTCTGGCGCTATAATGCCCTCTTGCAGCGCAATCGCGCCGACAAACTGCTTTAAGGTCGATCCTGGCGGGTATTGCCCGGCGATCGCGCGGTTGGTCAGCGGTGCCAGGCGCAGCAGTTCTTGCAGTGCAGCTGGGTCGGCGGGCGCGAGCAGATTTTGCAGCTCGACGCCACGGTTGGGGTCGGCCCAGACGTTGTTATCGTAGGCGGGCAGGCTCACCAGTGCCAGGATCTCGCCGCTGCGTGGATCTAACACGACTGCTACACCATTAGTGATCGGTTCATATGTCCGTTTATGTTCCTCTTTAGCATTCACGCGCCGGTTCTCGCCCTCGGCGACCCAGCGTCGTAAAATCGCCTCGGTTTGCTGTTGAAATGCTAGATCGATCGTAAGCACCAGATTCTGGCCGTCTTGCACCTCGCGAATGGTCGTCGCCGAGCTCACCGGTCGCTCCAGCGCATCGACCAGCAGCTTCGCCACGCCCGCTTCGCCGCGCAGTACCGCTTCGTAGCTTGCCTCCAGGCCATCTTTGCCGATCCGGTCTTCGATCTGATACGGTGGCAGGCCGATCGAGGACGGCTCAATGCGTTTGCGGATCAAGCGTTTACAGGTCGCCGCATGGCCCACGATGTCTACCATGCTTGTCATCCAAGAGCTGGCAGGGTTTTCCGTCACCAGTTCGCACTCGCTGATGCGCCCGGTATAGCCCAGCAGATGTGAGAGCGATTGCAGCGCGGCGCTCTGCGGGTAATTGCGCCGGTAGCCCTCGACCACAGTCACACCCGGCAGGTAGGTTCCGTTCTCGCGCACCGCCAGGGCTAGCTCCATTGGAATATCAAGTTTGACAATGACCGTCTCGTAACTGCGCACGGCCTCGATGTCGATCTGTGCCTCGATCGGGTTGATGAGGGTGAGCACGTCGCTGTAGCTTGTGGTGATGCCGACCGCCTGCAGAGTGCGATCGCTGCGCACTGTTACCGTCAACTCCGTGCTCGCAGCGCTTATTGGCAGTGGTTCGGCACTGATGAGCGCCAGATCGGCACGTAGTCCGGGCCGCTCATCGAGCGCGGTTGTCGGCGAGATCGTCAGCGTGCTGGTCGATGCCGCGATCATGCGCGAGATGATCGATCGCACCCTGTTCTCGGTTTGCAACGACGGTTTGCGGTGAACCTGAGGTTCTCTGTGTTACCTATCGAGATCTGGCGGACTTTATGGATTTGCTCACCCCCGAACAAATTGCGGCCTATCAAAGGGGATTTTCCGCCTGAGAGTTCTAGCGCTCAATCTATCGGCTTGAAGTTGTCCCCGGCAGCACAACAGCAAATCTGTCAACCGTAGAAATATTATGTCGATC
>JAAUTF010000417.1 GCA_012031775.1 Candidatus Altimarinota bacterium
ATCGCGCCCGCTGAGCAGGTGGTGCAGCGTGGCCCCGAGCGCGAATATGTCGGAAGCCTCGCTAGCTAGCCCCTGGTATTGTTCCGGCGGCGCATAACCTGGCGTGCCGATCTGGGTACCCTGCACATTTACTTGCAAAACGCGCGCGATACCCACGTCGATCAAGACGATCGTGCCATCCGGGCGCAACATCAGGTTCGACGGCTTCATATCGCGGTAGACAATGCCCTGGTTGTGGAGGAAGCCCAGCACCTCGCAGATCTGTGTTGTCCACGTGAGCACCGACTGCTCATCCAGCGGCCCCAGACGGTCGACCATGTCGGCGAGATCTTCGCCCTCGACGAATTCCATCGCCAGATAGTGACGGCCCTCGTCGTGGAACGAGGCGTAGATCTGCGGAATCTGCGGGTGGCGCAAACGCTGGAGCATGGTCGCCTCGGCCTCGAAGCGCTTTACTCCCTCGGCGCGCTCGGCAGCGTCGGTAAAGCGGTCGAGCATCTGCTTGACCGCCACCGTCTTACCCTGCTCATCGAGCGCGGCAAAGACCGCGCCCTGGCCGCCTTCTTTGATGATGCGGGTGAGGAAGAAGCGCGGCCCGTTATTGTTGAGGATCACATCCTGGCCGCAGTGCTGGCAAAACTGCGCGCGGCGCGCGTTCTCCTGGTGGCAGGCTGGGCAGAGGATGGCTGGCGTCGATGTATTTGTCATTGAGGTCACAGGTCATAGGTTACAGGTTACAGGTTACAGGGCGCACGCTGGCAAGAATGTGTTTAGGCGTGCAGTCGCTCACTGTTCCCTGTGACCTGTAACCTCAAATGCTAGCGGAATGGCGGCGAGGCGAGCACACCGCCAGCGCCGAGGTTCCAGACTTTGTTGGGGCCGCGCTCAAGCGCAAAGGGCGTGTCTGGCCCAGGTTGCGCTCGTAGATATCGGCGTAGCTGCCGACCAGGCTGACGATCTGGTAGCCAAAGTCGTTCGGCAAGCCGAGCGTGCTGCCGAAATCGCCTCCGACGCCAAGCAGACGCCGCACACGCGGGTCGCTGCTGTCGAGCGCGGCAGCAACGTTGCTGCGGTCGATACGCAGCTCTTCGGCGTAGATGGTGGTGAAAAACCACCCAGCTGACGATGTTCGCGCCACTGCTCATCGCCCTCGACAAAGGCCGGGCCAAGCGGCTCGCGCGAGATGCGATCGCCGAGGATCGTGTGCGCCTGCGGGTCGTTGAGCGTTTGCAGCTTGGAGGCCAACTGCGAGCTATCGCTGGTGACGGCCTCACACTCGCCGCGGTCGTAGGCGGGGTAGAGCAAGTTCTCGTCGTCGAAGAGCACCGGCTCGAAAGTGATGCGCGCGCGGCAAAGTCGTCGCTCAAGTTCTGCTCACTGGTGGTGCCGCGCGCCACACAGATGCGCGCATCGGCGAGATCGTCAAGAGACGCGATGCCGCTGTCGCTGCGCACCATAAAGGTCTGGCCGTCGTGAAAGGTCGTCGGGCCGAAGGCGAGTTGTGCCAGGTCGCGCCCTAATGTCCAGGTCGTATTGCGGAAAAGCACATCGACCCGCCCGCTGCGCACGGCTTCAAAGCGCTCGTTCGCGCCAGCGGTGTTGAGGGCCACAAACTCCAGTGCGGTGGCATCGCCGAAGATCGCCGCAGCGAGCGCACGGCAGAAATCGACATCGAAGCCGCTCCACTGATCGCGTACTCGGTCGTAGAAGCCGAAGCCCGGTAGATCGGCATTTGTGCCACACACCAGCCGACCGCGCGCCTGTACTGTCGTCAAAACGCTGCTCGCTGCTACCACCTCAGTGGTCGGCGTGACGGCTGGGGTCGCCGCAGCGTTTTGGATCTGGCGTCGGCCTCGGGGCAGCTGTGGGCTCTGCCGTTTGTAAGTGCGACTGGTGTAGCGCTTGCCTGGGCGATCGATGCCGGTGTAGCCGTAACAATGATCACCACCGGCGGCGCAGTCGGCGTCTCGCCAAACGACAAGCCGGAGCAGCCGCTGAGCATCAGAACGAGTGGGAGGAGCAAGCGTAAACGCATGGGAGACCTCGATCTTTAGAAGTCAGGATTCAGGATTCAGGAGCATATTATACAACGAAGGCCGTGCGCGCTAAAGCGATGGCAGATAGTTTTATAAAAGAGACGTGTCGAGAGCGCGAAAGCAAAGCCTTCGCGCTCCCAACACGCCGTATTTCCGCTTATAATGGCGGCGAGCCGAAGTCACTTCAACAAGGAGGCAGCCATGAGCGACCTGGTGGTGATTACGTTCGCATCTGAGAGCGATGCAGCTGCGGCGCGCAAGGTGGTTGGGCAGCTTGAGCGCGCAGGGCAACTGCAGATCAGCGATGCAGCCGTGGTGACGCGCGATACTGAAGGCAAATTGCACGTTAAAAACGAGATCGACAGCGGTATAAAGATAGGCGCGCTGGGTGGTGCGCTGGTTGGCGTGCTGCTCAGCTTTCTCTTCCCGCTGGCCGGTCTTATTATTGGCACTGCGGGCGGTGCATTGGTCGGGCGTAGCCTCGACAAAGGTGTTGATGGCAGCTTCGTCAAAGATCTGGCTAATGAACTTGAGGCTGGCTCGTCGGCGCTCTTCCTGATTGTCGGCGGCGATGCGGCGGCGCTGCGCGCGGCACTTGGCTCTTTTGCGGGCGAATTGTACCACTCGACGCTCGACCCCGATCTGGAGAATGAGCTGCGCAACGCGCTGCAGTAAGCGAGTATGCGGTAGAAGCCAGGGCTTCTGCCGCATATTATTATGTTGGCTCTACACGTTATGAACGACACACCTCACACTGGCCGTTGGGAAGAGCGTTGGCACCCGCTGCGCGAGGAATGGGTGATCGTCGCTGCCCATCGCCAGGCACGGCCCTGGATCGGCCAGACGATCGATCAAGCGCCCGCCCAGATTCCTTCCTACCTGCCCGACTGCTATCTTGCCCGGCAACCGAGCGTGTGAGCGGCGCGAGCAATCCACTTTATAGCGGTGTCTATGTTTTCGACAACGATCATCCTGTGTCGGCGAGCAGGCTCCACATGTTGAAGTGATTCAGTTGCCCTATCGGGTGCGCCGCGCCGATGGCATCGCGCGCGTGATCTGTTACAGCCCGCGCCACGATCTTACGGTGGCCGAGATGACGCCTGGCGAAATCGTGGCGATTGTAGCGACCTGGCAGCGCGAGACCTTCGATCTCGCGCAGCGCCCTGAGGTCAACCAGGTGCTGATCTTCGAGAACAAGGGCGAGGTGGTCGGCGTGAGTAACCCGCACCCCCACGGGCAGATTTACGCTACCAATATCACCTGGAAAACCTTCGATACAGAATTGGTGGCGCAGCAGCGTTACGCACGCGAACAAGGCCGGGCGCTGATGGCCGACATCATCGCCGCCGAGCAGCGCGATGGTCGCCGTGTGCTGTATGAAGACGAGCACAGCATCGCTTTTGTGCCTTATTTTGCGCGCTACGCCTATGAAGTGTATGTTATGCCGAAGCGCAGTGTGACCGCATCTCTATGAGCTAAACGATACGGAGGTGGCAAGTCTCGCAGCTGGCTTAAAAGATATTACCGTGCGTTTCGACAATCTCTGGCGGCAGCCTTTCCCCTATGTGATGCCACTACACCAGGCTCCCACCGACGGCGGCGACTACCGCGATTTTCACGCTTTTATCGGCTTCTTGCCGCCGCTGCGCCGCCCGAACACATTAAAGTATCTGGCTGGCCCCGAGATAGGCGGCGGCAATTTTCTTAGCGACACTGCACCCGAAGAAAAGGCGGCTGAATTACGCGCTGTATCATCGATCCACTACCGGGAGGCAGCACGATGAGCATACATCTGCTGATGTCGCCTGCGCAGGTCACGCCCGATTTTACGGCTGCGCTGATGCAGATCGAGCGCCAGCATGATTTTTTCATCCCGACGCGCCGATCGCGCTCGGACGCGCGCCCGGTCGGCTCGATCTGATGGGCGGTATTGCCGACTACTCTGGTGCTCTGGTGCTCCAGTTGCCGCTGGCCGACGCGACCTTTGTTGCTGCGCAGCGCGCTAACGTGCCGACGATCACGGTGCGGAGCCTGGAGCAGGAGGCAGAACCTACTGCACCAAGTGATGCCGTGTTTGCGCTCGCGGATCTTGCGCCGGGCGGGGTTGCGCTCGATGAGGCGGCGGCGCAGGCGTTTTTTAAGCGCGATGCGGCAACGGCCTGGGCGGCCTATGCCGTCGGCCCTGTGCTAGTTCTAGCGCGTACACGTGGCCTGAAGCTCACCCACGGCCTGCGCTTGCTCGTCGAATCGGCCGTTCCGGCGGGCAAGGGTGTTAGTTCCTCGGCAGCGCTGGAGGTGGCGGCGCTGCAGGCCTGCGCCGCTGTGCTCGACATCACCGTTGAAGCACGTGAACTGGCACTGCTGTGTCAGCGCGCCGAGAACCTGGTTGTCGGCGCGCCCTGCGGCGTGATGGACCAGATGGCGGTGGCATGTGGTGAGGCCGATCGCTTGCTCGCGCTGCGTTGCCAGCCCGCTGAAGTGGAGATGCCGGTGCAACTCCCGGCGGGGCTTGAGATTTGGGGTATCGACTCGGGCATTCGTCACACTGTAAGTGGCAGCGACTATGGCGCGGTGCGCACCGGGGCTTTTATGGGCTACCGCATCATCGCCGACAGAGCCGGGTTAGCGGTGACACAGCTCGCCGCTGGACGTGTGCAGGTTGACGATATGCGCTGGCGCGGTTACCTGGTGAATCTCGACCCAGCCGAGTGGGAGCTGGTGTATCGTGCAGCTGTGCCTGAAGCGATGGCGGGCGCGGAGTTTCTCGCCTGCTATGGCGGTATCACCGATATGGTCACGCATGTCGATCCAACGCGAACGTACGCAGTTCGTGCGCCAACAGCCCACCCAATCTACGAGCAACAGCGCGTGCGGCTGTTTCGCTCGTTGTTGCTGGCTGGTGCCGCGCGTGAGGAAGAGCGCCAGCTGCTTGGCGAGCTGATGCGCCTTTCGCACGCCAGTTACAGCGCCTGCGGCCTTGGCTCTGCTGGAACCGATACACTCGTGACCCTGGCGACAGCGCACATCGCAGATGGTATCTACGGCGCTAAGATCACCGGCGGTGGCAGCGGCGGTACCGTCGCCTGCTCGCTCGGCACGGCAGCGCCGAGCTAGTTCACGGAATAGCTGCTGAGTATAGCCGTCTCAGTAGCCAGGCTGCACTGGTGCTCGGCGGCTCGTCGCCAGGAGCGGTGGCGTTTGGCGTGGCGTGGCTGGGGCTGAGAACTGAGAGCTGAGAACTGTAGCTGCTGCTTTTCACAAGGAGCACCACGATGCTTTTGTACCGCCATCATCGTGCTCCTCGTGATTTACAGTGGCTTCTATTGAGTTCTGACTCCTATAGCGCTGGGCAGAAGCATTGAGCCATACGTCTGGGGTGTTGTGGGCAGCGAAGCTGCCCACAACACCCCAAACAAAGCTCAATCGTTGTGCTCATCGCTGTAATTCAAAAACAGCTCCACCACCGGCACCACCACATCCGGCTTGCGCACGGGTAGCTCTAGCATCAGCGAATCGGTTGGCGCGTGGGTGTTGTCGTGGGCCGAGCCCTCGCCAGGGTAACGTAGCCTGACCTCGCTGGCATCGTGGAGGAGCTGGGCGTACGTCACCTTGTCGTGCAAGCCATCGAGATAGATGTG
>JAAUTF010000418.1 GCA_012031775.1 Candidatus Altimarinota bacterium
GTGGCGAGTGAGACTGCGGACAATTTCGGTCGCCTGGCTGGTGCCAAAGACTTCTTCTTCTCCAACTCGGAGAAGATCAGCTCAGCGCGTGGGGCGGCGATCATCGGCGCGATCATCACGATCGCGATCACCTGGGGCTTTTTCTTCTACGGTTGGGCCAGCGGTAGCTATGAAACTGGCTCGCTAGAATTCAACCGCGCCATTGCCAACGCCTATGCCAGCACCTATTACGCCGTGCTGATCGCCCTCATCAGTCTGACTGGCATCGGCACTATTCTGGTCGCGCTGGTCGCCATTATCGACATCATTCTGACTGCGCTCTGCGAGGCGGGCGTGGATGCCTTGCGCAGAGTACCCGGCCTGAACGGGGCCTGCTTCACCCTTAGCGGCAGCGCCACCGCCGCGATCGCCAAGGTCGTCTACAGCGTCGACCTGATGATGACACCGAGCGCGATGACCTCACCACCAGCGGCATCCCGGTCATCAATTTGAAGCAGGCCGCCGCCGGCCTGACCGCAGGCAATATCGCCTCGATCAATCTGCCGATCACCAGCACGGTGACCCATAAAGACCCCGAACCCGAAAATTGGCATCAGATCCTGGAATATATGTGGCTGTTCTCGCGCGACAATATCCGCAGCAGCAGCATGATTTACAGCCTGAGCCACACGCCACAAGAGCTTTCCACCAAACGCGACACCATGAAGGACGGCTGGTCGGTCAGCTTCGACCATCTCTTCGGTTTCTCGCTCGCCGGCACCGATTTCGGCAAGAATATGTTCACCGGCTATGCGGAAAGCAATCACGCGGCGCTTGGCGGCTTCGACCCGCAGCCTGGCCTGAACCGCTCGTTCGATTTCTATGTCAATTCTGCCTATGCGCTCCCGGCTTACGAGTGCTGGATGCTGCCAATTATCCCGCCTGCGGTTTCGGTCTGCCAGACGCGCACCATCGATGGCAATAGCTCCAATCAGGTAACGCAGCTCAAGCTCGATATTCTGCCGCCCACGCTCGATGGCTTTGTGGCGCTGAGCGACAAGGGTAGCGGTGCTAAACGGTTGGCCTGGGATGAGCGTTTCCCGGCCCTGCGCGACGCCGACGGCGATGGCCTGCTGGCCCCGGCCTATGGTGGCATCGACGACGATACCACCTGGGACAGCGACGGCGACGGCCTTGGCGATGCCTACGAACTAGAGCGGCGCAGCTATGGCCTACCTTTTGGCCTGAGCGACCACGACAGCGACGCCGATGGCCTCTTCGACGCCCAGGAGGTTCACTTCGGCACCGACCCCGCCAACCGCGATACCGACAACGATAGCATCCCCGACAACGAAGAGGTCTACCACCTCGTCTACGAATACGTCGACGGCGCGGTGCAGGTCAAGCGCGACGGGAGCGGCCTGCCGGTCTGGGAGGGCGGCTGGAAGGTCACTATCGACAACCTGGGGGAAATACTTGTTTCCTCCGACCCGACCCGCTTCGATAGCGATGGCGATGGCTTGAGCGATGGGGCCGAGCGCGTGCTGGCAGGCCAGATCAACCCTGCTAACCGGCGCGACAAGGCAGGCAACCCGTACCACCCCACCGTGGGCAACATCAACCCGATCACGCTGCGCCTGGGTGTGGACGACGCCGACCGCATTGTTGGCCCCGGCCAGCAGTTCAACGTCATCAGCACCATCACCGGCGAAGGTATCGATTTCGCGCCAGGCACGCTCGAAGTAAGTGCGCCCGCCCTGCGCAGCCCACTGAGTACCTACCGCCTCGATTTTGGCGATACACGGAGCGTACCAAACACATTCACACGGCAAACCAGCATCCTGGTGCCTAGCGATAGTGGGAGCGGCCCGGTAACGGTGAACGCCACTGCACGGGCGAGCCTGCGCGGCGAGCAGGTTTCCGGCTGGCGCTGGCGCACGCCTACACCAGGGCAGATCGGCGGCTTCAACATGCCCTACGAGCCGAAATACCTCGATGTGACGGCCAGCCGGGCAGATCGTCAGGATAGCTACCTCTGGGCCATCCAGAGCAGCGAAGATATTTCGCAGTACCCTTCGGATTTCTGGCAGGGCCAGTATCGCGGCGATATTACCGCTTTCCACCAGCCCAATGCGGCGCGCCAGGTGATCGAGCAGGACAACAATAATATCAATAGCCTGCGCGGCGATAGTGCGCCTGGCGTGGCCTGCAACGCGGATGGACGTTGCTATGTTGTCTGGGAAACCGTGCAGCGCTGTGCTACCCTCAATCTGGCCTCTTACATCATCACCAACCCTGGTGGCGAGGGTAACGCCGATATTGGGATCTATCTGCGCCGCAACCCGGCTACATTGCCACCCGGCACACAGCCCTATGTCCTGCTGACATACAATGATAATGCGCCGAATAATACGCAGATCGCGCCAAACGTAAACTTTTCCTTCTGTGGCGACGCCGAGTTAGAAATATGGGAATATGACCATCCCGAACCCTTCCCACCGTTTGTGCCGGGCGGCCCAATGGTCAAAATGGCCATTCCTGCGGCACCAGGCAACAATGTCAGCGGCAATGCACCCCAAGATGTTGAGTATAGCTTTACAGGTGCTGGCGGTGTCAACGGGAACCTTCGTTATGGCGTTACCGCCCCCCATCCCTATCAGATCGTCGGCAGCCTACGCGGGCCGGATCACGCCGCCGCACCGGGCGCGCCAGTCAAAGTCTCGGCGTACAACCTCAACGACACCTTCGAGCGCGATTTCACGCCGGTGGTAGCCAGCAATGGTCAGAACTTCCTGGTGGCCTGGGAGCGCGTCTCCGCGACCGTCTCCGGCAACCAGAGTACGATGCACTCGCAGATCATAGCCCGGCTGGTGGATAGCAATGGCACACCGCTCGGCGACGAAGTTGCTGTCGGCCAGCGCGCCAGCTACCCGGTGCCAGAGTACGCCCCACGCAGTTATGCTCAACTGGATCTAGCCTGGATCGGCGATAGCTACCGGCTGGTCTGGAAGCACGAACAGAGCACCGACCATTCGCCGCGCCGATGTGGGGCCGGGCAGCGACGGGCTGGGCCGCCCAATTGTGCAGCGCCTTGCCGATGTGGCCAACGATCTAGATCTCGTCACTAGCTTTGGCCGCAGATCGCCTACGACCCGCGTAGTGGCAACAACCTGATTATCTACAAGGCAGGTGCCAACAACACCATTCGCGGCGTGATCCACAATGGCTCACAGGGCGCTGGCACGGGGAGCATGCTGGTGCCCAACAGTGGCAATGTGCTGGTTGAACCGCTGGTGGCCTACCAGCCGCAGATCGGCGCATGGTTGGTCAGTTGGTCGGAGTCTGATCAGTTGCGCACCCAGCTCTGGCGACCAGATCTGAGCGGCCCGGCCCTGGCAACGGCCCCACCAAGCTATGGCTGGCCCGGCGGCAACGCGCCCTTCCGCCAGGCGCTGGCCTGCCCGGCCCCAGCGTCGGGCACCATTCTGGAACTGTCTTTTGAAAGCCTGCCAGGTGCGATTGGCGCACCCAATGCCCCGCTTTCTGATTTCGCTGCCGCCTTTGGCACCAATACAAGCCAGAGCCTGAGTCCGTTTAGCCAGAACCGCTTTAGCGTGGCCTTCTGGATGCGCGCCGCCCATGCCCAAGCCGATGGCCGCATTCTCAGCAGCGCCGACTTCGCGCTGAACCTGCAGGGTGATCGGCTCGCCCTTCTCGACCGCAACAACGGCGACCTGATGACCAGCGAGTACAGCATCAACCCCAGTGATGGCCAGTGGCATTTTGTGACCATTACGCACGAACCTGGCCAGTACCGTATGTACATCGACGGCGTGGAGCAAGGTCGATTACCCGCTGCCAATTTCCAGCAACCGATCAACCTCACCCTTGGCAAAGCCGATGCGAACTCTTTCACTGGCGCAATTGACTACCTGACAGTATATGGTCAGGTGCTGGGAACCGACGCCGTGCAGGCGATTATGAACCGTCAGCAACAGGCCTACTGCACGGTCGGCGGCACAAGCGAGCTAACCATTAATACCGCCCGCCTTGAGCTTGAGCAGATCACGCCGCCGCGCACTACCATCGACGATCTTGATCAGCTTGGGCTGCGGGTCGATGCCGCCGCGCCCACGGTGAGTATTAGCTCGCTTGCCGATGGCCAGCGCGTGCAGCAACCCGACAAAGCGGGCCAGACCCTGGTGATCGGCGGCAGCGCCAACGATACAGGTTCAGCCATCACCAGTGTGGAACTGCGCGTCGACGACGGCCCTTGGCAGCCCGCCACCGGCTTGAACAGCTGGGCCTTCGCCTTCCCGCTGAACGAGGGCGAGCGCATTATCCAGGCCCGCGCCACCGATGCCGTTGGCAACCAGGGCCTCAGCGCGCCGCTCACAGTGCTCGTGGACACCACAAAGGCCGCAGCTCAGATCGATAAGGGCGACGACAAACCTGCCAAAGTCAGCGCAGACGGCAAAGTCTGGAAGGTCGAGCTGAAAGGCGAGATCAGCGATCCGGCGATCAAAGACCAGCCAGGCACCAAGGTCAACCCCACGACAGTCAAAGTCGCACTCGACGGCGGTAAGAACGGCGGCTACCAGAAGGCCACGTTGCAGGGCACGCAGTGGACGGCAAGCTATACGCTGCCGCTAAGCCTGGCCGATCCGACCGGCACCTACACCGTGGTCGTCACCGCCGACGACGAGAGCGGCACGAGCCTCGGCGAGCTTGTCGCCGGTACGGTGAGCCTGGATGCTAGCGGCCCTGCAGCTGCGCTGAGCGACGCCGACGACAATCAACTGGTATTTAGTAAGCAGGCCAGCATCGGCGGCAGCGCACAAGACGGCGCAGGCGTGAGCAAGGTCGAAGTGGCCTTTCTGCCGCTAGCTGCGGTGGCGGGCGCGCCGGCGGCGGTAACCCTGGCACGCAGAACTGGCAGAACGCCACACTGAGCCAGGCTGGTGCGACGAGCACCAACTGGTCGATCGCCGTGCCGCCGGGGCTGGAAGGCAAATACCAGATCGACCTGCGCAGCACCGATGCGATCGGCAACCAACGCATCACCGCCAGCGCCTGGCGCGGCATGATCGACAATCTGGCCCCGCGCTTCGAGATCTCGGCGGAGACGACGGGTGCCGGGTACAACCAGGGCGGGCGAGTGTACCAGGAGCTAAGCTACCGCTACGACATCCTGGACGCGCACCTGGATGCGCTACGCGTCGGCGGCCCTTGCCAGGGCCTAGTGGAGGGCGAGCGGCTCTTCGGCGAGAACGCCGTGGAGCAGGCACTCTTCCCCGATCTCATTCAACGTAATGGTCTGCGCTACGAATGCAACCGCTGGCAGCCTACGTCAGCTGCGCCGAGCAGTGTCAGCGCCTGCGACATCTACGGCAATTGTGCTAGCGCAAGCGCCGCGCCGCGCACCGTAGTGGCACAGAACGCCGCCCCAAGCGCGGCACCTCAGGCGGTGATCGTCGACCCGAGCGCCGGGCAGACCATCGCCGCTGGCAGCACCTTCTCGGTGACGTTGAGCGCGCAAGCCACCGCCGGGCTAAAATCGATCGTGCTCAGCATCGACGGAGCGGTTGCACAGACGATCGACCTCGCAACGGCGATGCGATCAGCAATACGCTGCGCACGGTTGTGCTGAGCGCCCAGCCGAAGGCGCGCACACGCTCAGCGTGCAAGC
>JAAUTF010000419.1 GCA_012031775.1 Candidatus Altimarinota bacterium
TTCGATGTCATCGTCATCGGCGGTGGCCCGGCGGGGGTGACGGCGGCGTTTACGCGCACGCGAACTAGGCGCGAACACCGCACTTATCGAGCGTAAACGCCTGGGCGGCACTTGTACAAACGACGGTTGCGCACCGACACGCGTGCTGGCCAAGCGGCACGGCTTATGCGCGACGCCGAGCAGTTCGCGGACTATGGGTTGGTCGGCGATCTACCTACCGTCGATTTTCCGCGCCTGCTGGAACGCACGCGCGCGATTGTCGAGCAGCTCCACAACAAGAAGAAGCTATCCGATAGCCTCCGCGGTGCTGGCGTCACGCTCTTCGATGAGGCTGGTGCCGCAAAGTTTATCGACGCACATCATATTGCGCTTGGCGACGGTACGCGTTTGCAAGGGGAGAGCTTCATTATCTGTGCTGGCGGCCATGCCCGGCGGCTAAACTTTCCCGGCAGCGAGCTCACGCTTACAGCCAGCGATGTGTGGACAATGCGAGCGCAGCCTGCGTCGGTCGCCATCGTCGGTGCGGCCGCAACGGGCTGCCAACTTGCGTCGGTCTTCGATACGTTCGGCAGCAAGGTGACTCTGCTCGAATTGGCACCGCGCATCCTCAGCGTCAACGATGAGATGATCTCGAAAAATATAAGCGCAGCATTCATACGGCGCGATATCGATGTGGTGGTCGGCATTAGCGGTGTAAAGCAGGTTGAACGTCACGGTGACGGTCTACGCCTGACCTATACGCGCAGCGAGGAAGATCAGGTGCTCGATGTTGCAGCTGTCATCATCTCCGCTGGCTGGCCGGGCAACGCCGAGGCGCTTAACCTGACAGCTGCAAACGTAGAGAGTGAGCGCGGCTTTATCAAGGTCGACTCGACGCTGCGCAGCTCGCAGCCGCATATTTTCGCCGCTGGCGACATTACAGGGCGTATGATGCTGGTGCAAGGTGCAACGGACGAAGGACGCGCAGCGGCGCAGAACGCGGTGCTCGGTCGCCGACGCCTGCACGAACATCGTGTCGTGCCGAACGGCGGTTTCACCGACCCCGAGTATGGCAGTGTCGGCCTGACGGAGGCGCAGGCACGCGAGCAGCACGAGGTCGCCGTCGCGACCGTAGACTACGCCGTGCTGGATCGTGCGGTGATCGATGGGCGCACCGAGGGCAGCTGCAAGCTTATCGTTTCGCGCGAGACGCACGGCCTGCTTGGCGCGCACGTCGTGGGCGAGCAGGCCGTCGAGATCGTGCATATCGTGGCCGCGCTGATGCAAGCCCATAGTACGATCGAGCGCCTGGCCCAACTGGAGATCGCCTACCCCACCTTCGCCGCCGTGCTCGGCATCGCCGCACGCCAGATCTCGCGTGATCTTGGCACTACACTGCTCGCGCCAGACTGGGGCGGCGGCGAGCTTATTCGCCCCGCCGAATGGGAGAAAGCGCATTGAGTCAGGAGTCAGGAGTCAGGGCATCACCGTAAGGGCGCAGCATGCTGCGCCCCAACCGCGCCCATCGCGGCCAACGGCGACCGCCCAGCCACACGCTGCGCGCCTCCGCGTGATATCAGGCTGCAAAAGCCCTGCTTCTAAAACTTTGCCTCTTTGCGCTTCAAAACAACAGCAGATCGAGCGCGCCGCACAGCCCTGCGCCGACGATCAGCGCCCACGAGAACGCAGAGCGAAACTCGTTCAGCGGGTGCTGTCGGAGCAAGAGATGCAGCCCGACATGCACGATGAAGAAGAGGTTCAGCGTATATCGTATGCCACTTTGTACGCCGATGCTTGCTTCTGGCAGCAAGAATGCGCCAAGATAGAGCGGAATATGCAGGGCGGTAAACACGAGGTAACCGCGTTTGTCGTCGAGACGCTTAAGCAGTGGCAGCAGCCGCCATTCGTGCAGCCGTACCGCGTCCATCTCGTGTACAAGAATAAAGCTCAGGCCAAGCGCAAAAAAGAAGTAATCGCTCATTTCAGCTTAGCATCGTGAAGAGCACCGCGCCCAGGATAACAAGCACAACAACAGCGGCGGCAGCGGCGAGGCCGATGCGCTCGGGGTTCAGTAGTGACCAATCGCCGATGATTTCGTTGTCGAAGCCGACGATAGCGAGCTGGCCGCTCTTATCGTTCAGCTGATAGTCGACCTCGGTGACCGCAGCACCCTTAAGGCTTAGCTCTGCGGAAATCAGGCGGGTATCGTCCTTCACCTCAGCGATCGCGGTGCGCAGCAACTCGGCGAGCGGTGCGACGCTATGCCAGCGCGCCTCGTAGGGGTTGATCACCGTGGTATGTAGTTGCTCGGCCTTCTGCTGAATCGCCAGCACCGGCAGATCGTCGATATCGTCGGTATTCTGCCAGAGCTTGGCGCGGCGCGCCCAACTGAAGATGTGCTCTTCGACCAGATTGCCGCTGCCTTCGCAGCGCGGGCAGCTGCGCGTGCCGTAGCCACGACAGGCGGCGCAGGCGCTGGTGATCTTCTCCTCACTCGCAGTACCGTCCTGGTTGCGCACCTTACGTACGCGCTCGACGGTACCTTTGCTCTGGCACTCACTGCATGGAATCTTGGTGCCGCCGCTACAGTCGGGGCAAGTGATCACGCGCGTGGAATTCGGCAGCACCAATTCCTGCGCCTTCACATTAGCAAAATTATCGGCGGGCGCTGGCACATCGACATCCCAGACATCTGGCGAGAGCGCAACCGAGCGTTTATCGGCGTCTTTGGCCGCACGCACCCGCGCTGTAGCGACGCTGCGCGTCTCGTAGAGCGTGCGCAGATCGTAAAAGTAGACGTTGTAGCTCACAATCAGCTCGGGTTCAAGAATCTTGCCGAGCGCTGGTCGCCGGAAAAAGCCGTTGCTGCTCCAGCGCGACAGCAAGCGGCGAACGGCGTTCTGCCGATGCAGTTCGTCTGCGCGCTGATGCGAGCGACGTAAAAATCCTGGAAGGCATCGTCGAGATCACCGCTAAGCACCGTCTCCAGCGGGTTCTCCAGCCACTCTGCGCGTGCTTCCCAGCGCGACTCTTCCATATCCTCCGTCGAAAGATCGATCAGGCTGCGCAAGCTCTGGCGTAAAGCGCTGACAGCGGCACCAGCGCTTGGGAAGCGCGCCTCGGGCTCGGCGTCGAGCATGCGGCGCAGCACGCGATCAGCACTCGACAGCGCGGGATCGTCGCTGGCCACACTGGGAATCGTTTCACCGGGAGCGGGCGGAATCTGCCCACTGAGCATGTGGAACAGCGTGGCACCAAAGCTATAGACATCGAGCGCAGGCACGGCGGCGACATTGTCGAGCCGCTGCTCGGGAGCCGAGTAGGGCGTAAGATAATCGGCCTCGTCGATGCTGCTTAGATCTGGCGTTTCGGAGCTAGCGGCGAAGCTTAAGTTGCTGAGAAAAGCGCGCCCTTCCGGCGTCAAGAGAATATTGGTCGGCTGCACATCGCGGTGGATCACCTGCTCTCGATGCAGATAATCTATCACCTCAGCGACCTGCCCGGCCACCTTTAAGGCCAGCACCGGCGTGAGCGCGCCCTCGGCGAGCACATCACTCAAGCGCCGCGCATCGAGCGCCAGCGTGGCATAAAAATGCCCGAAGCGCTCGTCGTGGCCGGCATCTTCGATGCGCAGCAGGTTAGGATGGCTCAGGCGCTTGCCCAGCCGCGCTATCAGGTTGAAGCGACTAACCGAGATCCAATCTTGACGGCCATGGCGCAACAGATGGACGTAGTACGTCTGGTCGAAGGTCTGATGCGTGGCGCGGTAGATATACGAGAGATCGTCCTGGCCGAGCCGCTCGTGGATGCGGTAGTCGCGCAGTTCGTTGCTACTGTCGCCGGGGGGGGTTGTGGCCTGGGTTCGCGCCCCGGCTTTGCTCGAGGTTGGCATCGTTGACGGTTTCATAGTGATCTTCGCTGCCAAGTATACCACGTTTGGTTATTATAACACATTTGTGCGAAATTTATACGAACGCCAGCGCGATTCTAAAATTTACTCGCGCTTGATACGTTATTAGCCTGCACTTCACATGCGCTTAACCTGGGGGCGATAAATTAACAAGGATCGTGTGCAAGCTATAAGCAGGCAAGGTTGCCCAGCGGGTCGAATTCGGTCGGCTCGCTTTTTCATACAATGTGATGAGCAGGTGGCTCTTGAGCCTTTTAGAAGTCAACAACTTACGCGTAGTATACGCCAACGGCCACGAGGCCTTAAAATCGGTGAGTTTACAGGCCGAAGCCGGCGAGATCGTCGCCATCATCGGGCGCTCGGGTGCAGGAAAATCTACACTGCTGCGCTGTATCGACGGCCTGCAGAAGCCGACCGAGGGTTCAATTGTGCTCGACGGCGAGACGATCACCACCTTAAGCGAGGGCCAGCTGCGCCGTACGCGCCGCAAGATCGGTTTTATCTGGCAGGAGTATAACCTCGTCGACCGGCTGCCCGCGCTAACAAATGTGCTCACCGGGCGGCTCGGCTACAGCGGCGATTTTGCCAGCTTATTGGGCTACTTTGGGCGCAGCCACCGCGAGATAGCGCTACGCAATCTTGAGCGTGTCAACCTCTATGACAAGGCGCTGCAGCGCGCCGACCGCCTTTCCGGCGGCGAGAAACAGCGCGTCTCGATCGCGCGCGCCATCTCGCAAGAGCCGACGATCCTGCTCGCCGATGAGCCTGTGGCCAGCCTCGACCCTGAGCTTGCCGCCCAGGTGATGAGCGACCTGGCCCGCGTTGCCCGCGAAGACCAGGTATTAACACTGATCAACATTCATCACGTCGAGCTCGCGCGCGAGTTCGCCGATCGCATTATCGGCATCGCCAAAGGCGAGGTGATCTACGACGGCCCGCCGAGCGGTCTCTCGGAAACGGTGCTCGACCGCGTCTATCGCTTCGATCGCGCGCCGCGCGCCGCATAAACAGGTTTTGAAATCGATGTTGTGGTACGTATTGGTAGCCTTGCCGCCAATCTGTACTGCAACTACTTTCTTATCTCCAGGAGAAATGTATGGCAACAGAAGCACAGGCAGCGAGCCCGTCGCAGCGCGCAACAGAACGATTTTCGCGCGAGCGGCTGCTGAGCCCCTGGCCCCAGGTTGGCCTGCGCGGCATCCTGACGACCGTGATTCTTGTTGGTGTTCTGATCTGGGGGCTGAACGGCACAAACGCAAACCCGTTCGAACTGGTCGCGGGCGTTCCCAATATCATCGACTTTATCGTGCGGCTGTTTCCGCCCGACTTCGACGTTGTGCCGACGACGATCCCGATTTGGGGGATCTTTCAACCTGCGTTCGGCGAGACCATAGCGCTGAACATTCCGCGCTCGCTGCCCTACATCGTCGAGACCTTGCAGATGGGCCTAATCGGCACGGTGCTCGGCATTGTGCTCTCCATCCCCTTCGGCCTGCTGGCGGCACGTAATGTTACACCGCATCCGATCGTCTACCAGGTGACGCGTATGATTCTCAACATCAACCGCGCCATCCCGGAACTAATCTTCGCGCTGATCTTTGTCGCCGCTGTCGGCCTTGGCCCCTTCGGCGGCGTGCTCGCGCTGGCAGTCGGCTCGATCGGCTCGCTCGCCAAGCTTTACGCCGAGTCGATAGAGCAGATCGACCCGCAGCAGGCTGCTCGCAGTACCGTGCGACTGGCGCAAATGGCGCCGCAG
>JAAUTF010000420.1 GCA_012031775.1 Candidatus Altimarinota bacterium
GAGGGCAGCGGTATCGCGCTCAACGCCCAGCGCATCAACGCCGGCGAGCAGCCACAATACAGCGGCCTCGACGACTTCTTTTTTCTTCAGCGCCGCACAGCCCGCAGCACTGCGCGAACCTGCTCGTCGAGCTGGTCTGCGAGCGCATTCCGCGCCGCTTCGGCTTCGACCCACGCCGCGACATTCAGGTGCTTTCGCCCATGCATAAAGGCCCGTCTGGCGTGGGTAACCTCAACCGTATGCTGCAAGACGCGCTCAACCCGCCTGAGCCGCTCAAGCGCGAGAAGCTCTTTGGCTCCAACACCCTGCGCGTCGGTGATCGTGTGTTGCAGCAGCGCAACAACTATGAATTAGATGTCTTCAACGGCGACATCGGTACCATCACCGCGATCGATCCCGAGGAACAGCTGCTCGCCGTGCGCTTCGACGACGATCGTCAGGTGCTCTACGATTTTAGCCAGCTCGACGAGCTGATGCACGCCTATGCCCTCAGCGTGCATAAAAGTCAGGGCGGCGAATACCCTGTCGTTGTGGTGCCGCTGCTGATGCAGCACTACAACTTGCTCCAACGCAACCTGCTCTACACCGCCGTCACCCGCGCGCGTCGCCTCGTCGTGCTCGTCGGCGATCGCAAGGCCGCCGCACGCGCTGTCGTCAGCAACCCCGACCTCAACCGTTATACCGGCCTGCGCCACCGGCTTTGAGGAGTCAGGAGTCAGAATTCAGAAGGTACGCAGCGTGCTGCACATCCGTCGCCCGCGCCATCGCGCCCCCATTGTCATCGTATACAACCTGTGACCGATGTGCTCGCGCGGCAACGCTGCTAAACTAAAAGTGTCCACAAAAACAAAACTCGCCAGTTAGTATTGGCCGTAGGTTTCCACTCCCTACGGCCTTCTGTATATAGCGACCTAATGAGTTTGTGAGTGTGTTGGTGTGAGGAGTGACGGCTAGCCGTCACTCCTCACACCAGCATTTTATACATCATTGAGGTGAACAATGGCGCTCAGCGACACCAAACAGATCAAAGCTCTCGACGAGCGGCGCGAGCTGCTGATGAGTGTTCAGGCTTTGCTTACGCTCGATGCGCTGCGTATTGTTGCCGCGCTTGTCGATGGCCCCCGCCCCCGCCATGAGTTGGCTGCGCTAATTAAGCAGCCCGCCGACTCGGGGCGCGGCGCGTTGGCCCGCTTGAACTTGCTCGACATTGTTATCACCGATCAGTTCGGCGATGATTTCGTCTGCACGCTCAACCAGCAGCGTCTCTATGAGCTGAACGGCATGCTGCAACGCCTGAGCAAAGATCTGCTCGCTGAAAAAACACCCACCCCCGCCGATGCGCTCGAACTGGCTGAGGAAGACCGCCGCATCCTGCGCAGCTGTTTTCGTGGTGACCAGCTGATCGAACTGCCCACAATGTCGAATCAGCGTCGCCTTCAGCTCGTCCTTGGCTGGCTCGCTTCGCTCTTTGATCCTACGCAGAGCTACCACGAGCGCGAGGTCAATACGATCATCAAACGCCACCACGAAGATAGCGCCTCGTTGCGCCGCTACCTCGTCGAATACGGCTACCTCACCCGTGACCACGATATCTACCGACGTGTACGGTAGGGATGCAGCACCCTGCGTCTCTACCGCGCCCTCTGCGTTCTCTGCGTTTCAATCATTCACATTCCCTTGACAATAGACCAATCCCTCGCTATGATGACACCACTATCTAGTGGTGTTTTTTACGAGAGACGGAATCAGTGCTGTAGTAAGGCAAGGTTTCAAAAAAGCCGTTTGTGATGGTCAGTGTTGGCGGCTTCGCCGCCAGCACTTGACCATCACAAACCTGTTCCTGAACCTGGCGTGCGCCAGAATGGTCACGTATTGGCGAACCATGTCTAAGGAAACGAGCCTGGAGCGAGTACTTCTGAATCCTGAATTCTGAATCCTGAATTCTTTATGGACGAGGCCCGCATCGAACAGCTCATCGGTTTGGGCCTGACGCGCTACGAGGCAGCAGTCTATGTGGCGCTGCTCGACCGGCAGGGTTTCACACCAGCGCAGGTAGCGGCGCGGGCGAGCGTGCCGCGCCAGCGCATCTACGATGTGCTGGCCTCTTTAAGCGAGCGCGGCCTGTGCATCGAGCGCCACAACGGCCAGCGCAGCTACTACGCTGTCGATCCCGAGGTAGCTCTTCCTGCTCTGCTCGCCGAACGTCGTCGCCAGCAAGAGGCCGAACTGGCCCGCCAGCACGATCAGGCGAGCCAGCTGATCAGCGCGCTCGCGCCGCTTTACCACGCCGGCAGCCGCGAGGACGACCCGCTTGAATACATCGATGTGCTGCTCGACAAACGGCGCGTCAGCGAGCGCGCTATTGCGCTTGCTCATGCCGCCGAGCGCGAGATATTGGTCTGCTTTAAGCGCCCGGTGATCGGTACAAGTGAAGATAACCTGCGCGAAGTGCGCGATCCGCTCAGCCGAGGCGTAGCCTACCGCGCGATTTATGAGCGCGCCCTGCTCGACGATCGTGAGGTGCGCGGCTGGGTGAACACCTTCGTCGCGCTCGGCCAGCAGGCGCGCGTCGTCGACGAATTGCCGATCAAAGTGAACCTTTTCGACGAGCGGGTGGCATTACTTTCGCCACAAGATCCGCTGAGCGGTGCCGCCAGCTTCACCGCGCTCTGTGTCACTCATCCCGGCTTCACCCGCATGCTGGCACTCGCCTTTGAAGGGCTGTGGACTATGGCAAGCGATGTTTTTTAGGAGTCAGAATTCAGGAGTCAGAATTCAGAAGGTAGTACCGTGAGCACTGATAAACCCTGAGCGCGTTGTGAGGAGCCTGAGTTACGATTCAGCTATTTATCAGCTTTTATGGCGAGGAGTCCGGACTCGGAAGTCAGCACAACGCGTCGCGTAGCACTTCTGGATCCTGAATTCTGGATCCTGAATTCTCAAAAGGAGGACGACGATGTCTACCCACGACCCGCTTGAGCTGCATGGCATCGATTATATCGAGTTCTACGTCAGCAATGCGCGCCAGGCTGCGCAGTTCTACCGCACTACGCTGGGCCTAACGCCGGTGGCCTATGCTGGCCTCGAGACCGGCAGCCGCGATCGGGCGAGCTACGTGTTGCAGCGCCGCAACGTGCGTTTTCTGCTCACCGCTGCCCTTATTCCCGACCATCCGGTCGGACGCCATGTTGCTGAACACGGCGATGGCGTCAAAGACATTGCCCTGCGTGTGCGTAATGCTCGCGCCGCCTACACCGCAGCACTCGCCAACGGTGCGCACGGTGTGCTTGAGCCGACTGTCTTCGAGGATGATCACGGCCGTGTTGTTAAGGCGACGATCGCCGCCCTAACGGCGACACTGTGCATAGTTTTATCGAGCGCGATGGTTACGAAGGAGCGTTTTTGCCCGGCTTCCGCGCTATCACCGAGCGCCCGCCGGTGCCCGAGACTGGCATCGCCGCCATCGACCATATCGTCGGCAATGTCGAATTGGGCAAGATGGAGGCATGGGTCAACTATTATGCCCACGTGCTCGGCTTCAAGCAGATGATCCACTTCGATGACCAGGATATTTCCACCGAGTATAGCGCCTTGATGAGCAAGGTGATGGCCAACGGCAGCGGCAAGATCAAGTTCCCGATCAATGAGCCCGCCGAAGGGCGACGCAAAAGCCAGATCGACGAGTTTCTCGATTATTACGGCGGCCCCGGCGTGCAACATATCGCGCTGGCCACCGGCGACATTTGTGCAACCGTCGATGCGCTGCGCGCAGCCGGCATCCCCTTCATCAACGTGCCCGATAGCTATTACGACGACCTCGAAGAGCGCGTCGGCGCGATCGACGAGAGCCGCGCCGCGTTGCAAGAGCGCCATATTCTCGTCGACCGCGACGAAGAGGGCTACCTATTGCAGATCTTCAGCCAGCCCCTGCAAGACCGGCCGACGCTCTTTATCGAAATTATTCAGCGCAAAGGCAGCCGTGGCTTCGGCAAAGGTAACTTCCGCGCCCTGTTCGAGGCCATCGAACGCGAGCAGGATAAACGCGGCAACCTGTAATGAGCGCTTCTGGCGAACGCCAGGTTCAAAAAGGGTTTGTGATGGTCACTGTCGGCGGCAAAGTCGCCAACAGTGACCATCACAACGAGCTTTTCTGAAGCCTTGTCTCGTGGCTCGCGTGGCGGAAATCGCGGTGTGACGCGCCGAGGCTTCTGAATCCTGAATCCTGACTCCTGAATTCTGCCATATAAGGGTTGCCATGCGTCTCGTCACATTCCTTCCGCCCGACAACCAGGCCCGCGCCGGTGTGCTGATCGGTGCTGCTGTGCTCGATCTCGCTGTTGCCGCGCCCTTACTTTATGAAGATATCCCCAGCCTGCGCTGGGATATGCTGAGCCTACTGCGTGGCGATCAGGACGAGGTGACGATCGAGAGCGCCGCCGAGATCGTGGCGGCTGCCGTGAACTTACTCGGCGGCGAGGGCCTATTGAGCGGCGAAGGGGCTGGCAATGGTCGCCACGATGCGGGCATGGCGGGCAGCTTGGCGCTCGGTGGCGCAACCATGTTTTACCCGCTCGATCAGGTGCGGCTGTTGGCCCCCTTGCCGCGCCCGGCCAGCATCCGCGACTTCTACGCCTTTGAGCAGCACGTGGCCACCGCACGTGGCCAACGTGGCCAGGAGGTGCCGCCAGAGTGGTATCGCTTCCCGGCTTTCTACTTCAGCAATCACGGCGCGGTCTACGCCCCCCATGCCGAAATACCGATGCCGCGCAGCGATGCGCTCGATTACGAGCTTGAGTTGGCCTGCGTCATCGGGCGTGAGGGCCGCGATATCCACCCCGATGATGCGCTCGATTACATTGCTGGCTTCACGATTATGAACGACTGGAGCGCGCGTGACATTCAGGCCGACGAACGCCCGATCGGCCTCGGCCCCGCCAAAGCAAAAGACTTCGCCACCTCACTCGGCCCCTGGCTCGTCACCACCGACGAGCTCGAACTCTACTTCGACGACGACGGTAAACTTAGCCTGACTATGATCGCGCGTGTCAATGGCATCGAGCGCTCGCGCGGCAACGCCGCCAGTATGTTCTACAGCTTCGCCGAGATCATCGCGCACGCCAGCCGCGACGCTACCCTCTACCCCGGCGACGTGCTCGGCAGCGGCACTGTCGGTGGCGGCTGCCTGCTCGAACTCACCGGCGTCCCCGCCATCGACGCCTCCCAGACCACCCTGCCTGAAAAATGGCGCCAATTCCCGGTCTACCAATGGAATACCGCCACGGAATTCAAGCTGGAGGAACGCCTCCGCGGCATGGGCCTCCAGCGGCCCGAAGGCCTGCGCATCCGCCGCACGCTCTGGCTGGATGAGGACGGCGCCGCTTTCACCACACAGGACGTCCTCACCGGCGCCGCCCAACAGCTCTGGCGCCTCGACGCCGCCCCCGGCCACAACCTCGGCGCTGTCAAACTCAACGGCCAGCCCCAGCTCATCACCCAAAATCCCGCCACTGGTCGCCCCGGCATCGAAATCCGCGAACGCAACCTGCGCCTCGAATCGGTCGGCCGCTCGACCGCGCCAACGCCCTCCCCGCCACCGGCTGGGACACCGATGCCGAATCCGCCGCC
>JAAUTF010000421.1 GCA_012031775.1 Candidatus Altimarinota bacterium
TTGCCCAGCAACAGACCATCATCGAGCGGGCGCTGCGCGGTGCGGAGTGATCCCAACGAGCAGCCTGGCTTAATCGCGTACAATGCATGTACGGGTATCGTTGTGCGATGCTACGAAAGGAGTCTCACTGATGGTCGACATCCCCGCTGGTTTCGCCGATCTGCTCGACGACGCAACGCCGGCCACGCTGGTGTTCAGCACGCTGCGCCGCGATGGTCTGCCGGTGCTCTCGCCGGTCTGGTTTGTCACCGAGGGCAGCGAGCTGCTGATGGTCGTCGATCCGCACGCGCTGAAAGCGCGACATCTGCGCCGTGACCCGCGCGCTGCTGCGATCATCCTCGCGCCGCACGAGCACAACCGTTACCTCCAGCTGGCGGGCGAGGCGGCCCACAGCCCGAGCGCGCTGTGCAGGATCTTTATCGCCGCCTGGTCTGGAAATACGAACGTCGCGCACCGACCGCACCGCCAGCCCTGATCGCGGTAGTCTTTCGGCCTCAACAGCTGCGCGGCTTCGACTACCGCACTCAGGCCGACGCCGACACACCATCGGTTTCAGCGTGATGCACATGCGCTGGCCTCGGTAGCAATGCGCGCGCCGATGCCGAGCTACAATGGCCGTGTCAACGTCTGTCAGCTGCGACGGACATACGCGGCGCGGCCACTAGCCCGTACCACCGTGAGGACGATCATGCGTTCCTTTCACATAGCCTACCCGCCCGCCTTGCTCACCGTCGTGCAGCAATCGCCGGAGCAACTGGAGCGGTTGGCACGCGAGGCGCTGCTCGGGCGCCTCTACGATCTCGGGCGAGCTCTCCTCCGGGAAGCGGCTGAACTTCTGGGCATCACGCGGCGCGAGTTTCTCGACGTGCTGGGTGCCTACCATGTGTCGATCTTCGACGACGACGCAGACATCACCGTCGAGCGGCACCTGGTATCCATGCGCGCCATGATAGCCAGTGCCGCTGATCGCCGATATCACGCCGCTTCTTGCTCTAGCGGGCGTTGGCCTCGTAGACCTGCTGCCGCGTCTGTATGGCACACTCACCATTGCCGACGCGGTGCAGCACGAGTTCGCTGCGAAGCCACGCCCAGGCGCCCCCGACTTGCAGAGTCTGCCATGGCTCACCATGCAGGCGATCGATGTGCCCGCAGAGCTTGCAGCGCTCCTCGATGCCGGTGAAGCTGCAACGATTGCCTTGGCCGAACTGCTCCGGCCACGTCTCGTGCTGCGTGATGAGCGCCGTGGCCGACGTGTCGCGCAGCAACGTGGTCTGCCGCTTATCGGGACAGGGACAGTCCTGGTGACAGCAAAGCATCATGGACTGATACCAGCGGTTGCACCCGTGCTTGACGCCATGATTGCGCAGGGGCACTATCTTTCGCCACAGCTGCGGCTGACCGTGCTCACGGCGGCGGACGAACACGAGGACGGCGGATAGCCGGTCGGGGATGCGCTAACGGACGATGCGATGCTACGGTCGCGGGCAGCGCGGGCATACACAATTGCCGAACCGCGTTGCGTTGTTGGTGCGGCGCGACCTGGAGCGCAACGCCGCAGGAATCGGCGCGCTCATGCGGATGGCGCAAGCGTGGACAGGCTGCCCGCCTTCAGCAGCACCAGCAGATGCTCAATGCGCTCGTACGCGTCAAGCTCGCGGACTTCAGCAGCGGTGAGCATCCCCGCGTGGCTGCGTTCGAGCAAGGTGCGCACACGCTCCTGCATTGCCGGGGTTGGCCGAAATGCGGCGATGGCAGCTGGCGTGGGATTATTCGCCAGGAACGCCACACTATGTTGATAGAGCGCTGCCGGTACGGCGGGCTGATGCACACTGAGCGCAATCAGCTCGGGCAGGCGTTCACGCAACTCCGTAAGCTCAGGGGCCAGCTCATCGGGGATTTCAATCGTTATCACCGCCATCGCAACCTCTTTGAGACGTCACGCCCCACATGACACATCGTTGCTGGCAGTATAGCACACCTCCCTGATGAGACCCTTGCCTCTCCGTGCAATGCATCAAGCACGGAACCTACGTTTCCGCGTCGAGTGCGGCGAGGTTGCGTTGGCCTGAGGCATTGATAAGGATTGCTAGGCGCGCGCGACGTAGCGGCGGGCAGGCAGCAGCATACTCGCCTTGGTCTTTGAGCAGCGCGGCGAGGTTGTTGAGGCTTAACCTAGTATCGGGGTGTGTCATTCCTAATACCTGCTTGCGAATTGCTAAGGCATGTTCAAGATAAGGTCGCGCCGCTACCAAATCACCCTGTCGATGAAGCAGAATACCCAAAGTATCGAGGCTCGTCGCAGTGTCCGGGGAAGTAAATCCGAGAACCTTTTCCCTAATTGTCAGCGCGTGCTCAATATATAGTCGCGCCTCTGTAAGGTCGCCTTGGGCAGCGAGCAGCAGGCCGAAATTGTTAAGGCTTGGGCAGTATCGGGGTGGGTAAGGCCAAGCACCTGTTTCCGCATCGACAGTGCGCGTTCGGAATAGGAGTACGCCTCTGTTAAATTGCCTTGAGTGTAAAGCAACAGGCCGAGATTGTTGAGGCTAGTCGCTGTGGCCGGGTGAGCGAAGTGGAATACGCTCTCTTGAATTGCTAGGGCGATCTCAAAATAGGATCGCGCAGCCATTAATTTGCCCATATCTACGAGTAGCAGGCCGAGGCTGTTGAAGATTTGGTCAGTATCGGGGTGGACAGAACCGTATATTTGTTCGAATACAATGATGGCGCGTTCGTATAGGAGACAGGCGGCGGGGTAGTCGCCCTGGACACGGAGCAACGAGGCGAGATTATTGATGACGATAGCGGTATTGTGGTGGCTAGGGCTATACATCTGTTCAGCGATAATAAGAGCCCGTTCGAGGTAGGAACGAGCGGCAGCGTACACCCCATAGGCATTGAGCAGCAGACCGAGGTTGTTAAGCATAGCAGCGTTGACTTCCGTTGTCACCCGCGCATCGGCAACGAGGGCGATTAGGTGTGATACATAGACCTGCCCACGCAGCGGGTACCAGGCTATGGTAATCGCCACGATCTCTGTGAGCAGCTCTAAAGCGACCCGCGCAACGCTCACCACTGCATCGCCGTCCTGCTCGCGCACGAAGGCCGCAACGAGCCGGTGCAGCGTCACCTGGTTATCGGCGTCGCGCTCGACGAGGCCCAGTGTTTCTAGGCGTCGTACAACAGGATCGCAGGACGCAACCGCCTCTTCATCATCCGGGTCGACCGCCAGGCAGCGCACCAGCAGCCGCAGCGGGATGGGGCTGGCGCAAGATACGCCGCGCTCAAGAGCAGGATGCGTGCCGGTGCGTCTGTTGTCGCATCGAGCTGGTCGTAGCTGAAACGGATCGTTGCCGCCACCCCACGCGGGTAGTCGGTTGGCAGCCCTTCCTCTGGCTGCGTGTTAAGCGAAGGTGCGTCGATCAACCTGAGAGCTTTAGCCAGAACCTCGCCGGGCTGCTCGATCACCTGGCGCTCGATATCTGCCGTGCTGTGCAGGCTGCCGATGAGCGGGCATATCTCGCTGCAAACCGCAGTTCGCTTTCCGCAGATGGTGCGGGTCATTATGCTGATCGGCACGTCCTTCACCAACGGCTTCAACTGGTCGAGTGCTTCGCCGTGCCGATCGGCCTGGGCAGCCTGCGTCGTATATGATGCGACGCAGGCCCGCCTTACGGCGGAACTGATGTCGAAGGTGACGCCGGCGAACCAGCAATTTGTTGAGAAAGCTTTCCGCTTTTGAGGCCAACGCAAGACCGGTACGCTACACGCTCGGTGTATGCTTTCTGCTAGGCAGTACTGCGTGATGGGGTTTGTAGCACGTTCCTCCTTCGAAAGCACGTTACGAATCCAGGCTGCCACCTGTGCGCTCACCTCTGCCGGGCGACGATCGGTCGTGTCGACTATGTGGGCCTCCCAGAGGGGGCGAGCCAGGTCGTCACGCATCCAGCGCTCCCAGCGCATCTCCTCCCAGGCGTCTTGCAGAAAGACCTCCGGCCGATGCCGGTGATCGAGGACGTGCGCGCGCATCCACTCGGCGAAGGCGAGGTGGTGCGGAAGTATGGCTGGATCGTCGCCCCACGCGATCAACCGCTCGCGCTGTGCTTGCGCGGAGGCGTCAAGCAGACAGACGGCAAGGCCGTCGAGCCGGTCAGCCGACGGCGCAGCATACAGCTCGCCGGGCGGCACTGGGGCGCCACTTGGCATAATGCGCGTTATGGGTCGCTCGGCAAATGCAGTGTCAATCGTTTTTAGCAGAGCGCGACGTACTATATGCATTGCCCTACAACGGGGCAGCAGCTATACTGTGCTCAGAGATATCTACGCAAGAGGGGATAGATCATGGCAATCGACACGCGCCGGGAACAGCTTCGACTGAGCTGGGAAAAAGGCAATGAGCTCGTGGTGAGCCTCGATCCGCTGCAGGGGCACTGGACAGAAGAGCAGTATCTGCTGCTGACCGACCAGACAAATCGCTTGCTTGAGTATACTGATGGCTATATCGAGGTTCTGCCAATGCCGACCGATAATCACCAGGCCATGCTTGAATGGCTCTTTCTCGCACTCAAGGCGTTTATCGAGCGACTCGGCGGCAAGGTGCGGTTCGCGCCGCTGCGCGTACTGGTGCGTGAGGGAAAGTATCGTGAGCCGGATATTCTGCTGGTACGGGATGCGCGCGATCCGCGACGCCAAAACCGCTTCTGGCTTGGTGCTGACCTCGTGGCTGAGATCGTCAGCGAAGATGACCCGGAGCGCGATACCAAGGTGAAGCGTGCGGACTATGCCTACGCCGGTATCCCCGAGTATTGGATTGTGAACCCGTTTGAGCAGACGATCACGGTGCTCGCTTTGAAAGATGAGACCTATACGGAATACGGCGTGTTCCGTCGTGGCGAGCAAGCGGCCTCCAAGCTCCTGGAGGGCTTCAGCATTCGGGTGGATGGTGTATTCGATGCTGAGTAAAAGGGCTTACAATGCATCTCAGCCTGTACGATACGCACCCGTGACTACCTTGGCAGTCACGGGTGCGCTTTTTGGCATGAGGATTGGGTAGAATGTCGCCTTGTGCAACCTTATCGACTCGTAACGCGCATTACAAAGGGCAGAACCTTTTAGCGGATAAAACCACCTACCGTATGACCTCAGCCGCCTCGGCATCCAGGCTGGAGCTTCTTCGCCAGCGCGTGCTCGCTCAAGTGTGATCCGATTGACGTGAGCACGGGAGATATCGGTCAGGAAGCTCCGAGGCCGGGTCGACTCCTGTGACGAGCGAACTGGATCGGCGGGCGCGCGTGCAGGCACGTAGAGCAGGTGCCGCTCGGTGGTGTAGACTTCGTCCAGATCGGATTCGTCGGTCACCGCCGCGATGCGCTCCTGCAGCGGGATGACGTCATCGTCGCAGGCCATGACCACCACCGCTCGAAACTCCAGCCCCTTCGCCACGTGCATCGTACTCACGGCGATCTGGCCGTCGTGCGCGACAACGTCCTGGTCGAGGATGCGTGCAGGTACCTGGGCGTGCGCCACTGCGGTGAGTGCGCGCGGCAATTCGGCCTGCGAGCGCACAAACACGCCGATCTCCGCCGGCTGCATCCCTTCGGCCAGCCGCACGGCCAGCCAGTCC
>JAAUTF010000422.1 GCA_012031775.1 Candidatus Altimarinota bacterium
ACTCGTCCGGGCGCGGCTGATAGCCGAGGCATCGAGCACGTCACCATCGGCGGACAGGGCATGGAAGACATAGCGCTTGCAGGCCCGGCGACCGAATAGGAATCGGGGCGAGGCAGCACGCGGCGGCGCAGCGCTGGGCAACTCGGCGCGCTGAATGGCCTGGCCTGCGCCGACCAGTTGCTGAAACGCAGGATCTGCTACGGTCAAGCGTGAAGCTGCCGTAGCCGCAGCGATGGGGCGCAAGCGGTTGTACTGAGCGCGCTCATCCGTAGTAGGCGGCTGATCAACGCTAGGCCATTCGGCACGCTGAACGGCCAGGGCTGCAGTTGTTAGCGGCGCACAACGGCGCATCACTGTTTTCAGCAGCGGCGGCGCAAACGCACTATGCTGCGCGCCTTGCGCGGCGCTCAATGGGCTGTACTCGCCAGCTGCTTGTGCTTTTGTTGCTACATTCCTTTGCGCTGTGCTCTGCATCAAGACGCGCTGCGCCACCGAACGCAGCAACGGCGGCTGCATGGCGGCGGCGAGATCGAGCCTCGCCTCGGCTCATAGGCTGGGCCGAGCAGGGGTGCGCTCCACATTGCGGGCGTCTTTGGCAAGAACGCGGCCGCAGTCGGTGGGCCGCCCGGTGTTCCCGTGCTCTTTTGTCGCGGCGTTCCTCTTTCTACACCATTGGAGCCACTTGGTGTGGCGCTCGCTGAACGCTCGATTCCGGGTTCTAGGTTCTCGGTACTGGCGCTTGCCGACCTTTCGGTTCCGAATTCTGTGCTCTGTGCTCTGCGTTCTGCGCTTTCAGTTCTCGATGTTACATTTTGGATGTTAGGCGCTAGGTTCTGAGTTCTGCGCTGCAGCCACGCCATGGTAGGTGTGGGTCGTGCGCGGCGGTAGGTCAGAAAGCGCTGGCTAAAACCATCGGCGCGCGCCCCCGGCGCGGCGTGCGTATCGAGGCGGCGCATCAACCAGCTGCTTAAAGCTCCTGAATTGCTCAACGGGGCAGCGGTGCTCAGCCGGTGCTCGGGCGCTGCATGGCGCTGTACGCGCTGTGATAGCGCCAGTGCGCCGATGGCAGCTGGTGCTAGCGCCAGGTTAAGAATGCGCTCGTGCATTGGCTTGTCTCTTTCCTACGCCATAGAGGTCGAACATGGGCGAACCCCTATGTTGCCCGCACCACCCCGTGATGGATCAATTCGATCGTCTCGACTGCAACTTCTTTGCCCTCGGCCTTAAACTGGGGGCCGATCCATTTCACCGGTAGTGCGTCGCTGACATCCCAGCGCAGGCCGGGCATTCCGTTATAGCCGTGCAAAATGATCGACAGATTTTGACGGCGGATCGCGCGCCCGCGTAGCGTATCGTGGTACCACACCCACAGCTCATCCGAGGCGAGACCACGCTTGAGCACTAGATTTGGAAAGGGCTTCGCGCGTGCCGTCAGGCGATGCACATATTCGTTTACACCGCCCTCCTGCCAATCCAAGACCTCGATCTCACTTTGTAGGCCGCTACACTCGGCAAAGGCCGCCTCGGTGATGCCGGACATTTCGACCCAGAAGCGATAGGTTGTGTAGAGCACTTCAGGGCCATCCATCGAGCTTCGTGCCGACATAGCGCTTTCCTCATTTCACATGGCCGAGTGCGCGGTGCATGTTCAGCAGCGCGATCAGATCCTCCGGCATTTTTTTCTCGTCTTCTTCGCGCCTTTTCGGCTGCGGGCGCGGTGCGGCACTCGTGCGTGGTTGTGGTGTCTGCGGAGCTTCTTCGTACAGCAGCTGCGCTCGTGGTGTGGCAGGTTGGCTCCACATTGCAGCCCCCTGGCGCACCGCGCTGAGCTGGCGTTGTGGCGGCGCAAACGGTGAGACCGTCATTTCCACTGCGGCGACTGCTAATTCTTCGGTATCGAACTGAGCAGCCATACCATCGGCCCGCCAACCCGGCGCAAAACTGGTCTCGAAGCGATCAAGCAGTAGTGCGCTAAATACTTGTGCAGCCAAAGGCAAGCGTCGCGCTGCGAGCCGCTCAGCAAAGGATGCTGTTCGGCCCAGCCGCGCCGCCATCTGCACGGTGCGCGCCAGATTCGGCGGTAGATCCAAGGCTTGCTGCTTGTCGCTTGTCTTGCTCACGGATTACCCTTTTTGCACCGCAGAGAACGCAGAGGCCGCAGAGACTTCTTGCTGCTCGTGTCTCGTGTCAGGAATAAAGTTCCATCGGCGCAGCAATTCCTTCCCGCCCGAAGGCCTTCTGAATTCTGACTCCTGAATTCTGAATTCTGGCCCCTGATGCTACCCTCCCGCCGCCGTATTAATGCGCTCGTTGATGGCTGCGATCTGCTCAACCCAAGCCTGGCGCTCGGGATGCTCCATCTCCATGATCGCTGTCGGCGGCCAGTGGAAGTGATAGCGATGTAGGCTACCTCCTCGTAGAGCCGGTCGAGAGGGTAGCCTGCTATCCCCCCATATGGCCTGCGTCGATCTCGAACTGGTGGCCGCAGTTCGGGCAAGCGACCTCGGCCATGCTGCTGCCGGTCTCGTTGATGCGACGGTAGAAATCTTGTAGAAAAGCGAGATCCGCCGAGAATAAGTTCTCGATTACGCCAGTATTAACATCGCGCAGATCGCCGAGGTTCGTGATCACACGCGAGAGCAGAATGATCACCAGATACGCCTGGTTGTTACGCACACGCGCATCGCGCATCGGCGCGATTTCGTCCATTGCCGTCGCCAGCCGCATCGCACCCTGGCGATGCACATTGCCTTCTGCATCGACAAAGCCACGCGGCAGGGTGAACTCGAATTCGGTCTGTAGTGTCATAGGTTGCGACTCTGTAGGATGGGCGAGCATTGATGTATTCCTTCGGCTGCAGCGGTTTGCAATCTTTGCAAACCGCAAAGACGCAAAGGCCGCAAAGCTTGCATTCAATCGCGCTCACCCCGTCTCGCTGCGCTCACCACCCTCTCCGCACGCGGGAGAGGGGCCAGAGGGAGGGCCATGGCGAAACTGGTGGGCACCGCGCTGCGACTACTGAATGATGACTCCTGACTTCCTCTTTACGTCACGCGCTTGATGTACTCATGCACGATCGTCAATTCTTCGACGCTGACGGCGTTATCATCGGTTTTCACCGAAGGACCGCTGATTTTTGAGGGCCAGGCCTTCTCGAAGTTCCAGCGCGCTACCTCTTTGCCGTCCTGATCGTACATAATGATCGAGCCGTCTTTGCGCGCGCCGTCCACTTTGCCGTCTTCGACTTGCTTGCGCCACTCCCAAAAGTCCATGCTTGTGGTGATGCCACGCTTTAACGTGATGTCACCCCATTTCAGCCGCCCTGGGATCTTCCGCACGAACTCTTTGCCGTCTTTGCCAACGACCTTGTGCTCGATCACTTCGGTCTCGCTGCCCAGGCCCGAGCACTCGGTAAAATATCCCGAGACACCGCCCTCGATCAGCACACCAAAATTAAATCCAACAAGTGGGTCACCGGCAACGGCGTCTTTTGCGACTGCCATTGTATCCTCCCTTTTGGAATGATGTGTGTCGTGGTGTGAAGCGAGCTTCACACCACGACACACAAACTATTCTTACTGTGCTACCCCGCTCAGCTGGCTGAAGCGGATGATGACGAACTCGGCAGGTTTTACCGGCGCTACGCCGACTTCGATGATCAACTGGCCGACATCGCGCACTTCTGCCGGGTTCAGCTCTTCGTCGCATTTCACGTAGAACGCCTCCTCCGGTGTTGCGCCGAAGAGCGCTCCATCGGCCCAGACGCGCTTGAGGTAGCTGCCGATGTCGCGCTTGACGCGTGCCCATAGGCTGTAATCGTTCGGCTCGAAGACCGCCCACTGCGTGCCCTCGTAGACCGACTCCTCCAGCATACAGAATAGCCGTCGCACATTGATGTAGCGCCACGACGGGTCGCTCGACAAGGTGCGCGCACCCCAGACGCGAATGCCGCGGCCCGGGAAGGAGCGAATACAGTTGATGCCGTTAGGGTTCAGGAGGTCTTGCTCGCCCTTAGTAACCTGTGTTTCGAGCTTCAGCACGCCGCGCAAGATTTCATTTGCCGGGGCCTTATGGACGCCGCGCTCGCTGTCGACGCGCGCGTAGAGGCCGGCCATATGTCCGGAGGGCGGCATCTTGATCTGGCTGGGGCCGCCGTTGCTGTTCGGGTTCGCCACCCAGATCCAGGGGTAGTAGAGCGCCGCATACGAGCTGTCGTAATTCGTGTCCTTCATGCGCCAATCGTTCACCTGCTGCGGTGTTAAATCGGGCAGCGCGTCGATGATCGCGAAACGATCCTTCATCAGCTCGCAATGGTTGATCAGCGCCAGTTGCACCGCCTTCACATCCTCGCGGCTCATCTGGCCCGCTAGATACGGTGTCATCAGGTCGGGCGCGCAAACCATGGTGATCTCGTCGATCGCTTCCAGGCCCGCGATACCGACGCGCTCAGTGACATCACCCTTAAACGTGCTGGCGCTTACTAGCGCTGTCGTGCCAGACTGCACAGTCGCTAGCGGTGCGGTGAGCGGGTAGGTTTCGGCCATCAGGCGGCGGTCGGCGGTGGCGATCGGCGACTCAAGCTCGGCCAGTTTAACCAGCTTGGAAGCCTTGTTGACGGTCTCGACAGCGTTGTTGCTTACGCCACGCCCCTTGTTCAGCGTCAGATTGTCGAATTCTTCAACATTGCTGGCGCTGCGCACCGTCAGCTTGAACTGGTCTTCGGCACCCGAAGCCGCATCGGTCACCGTCACGCTGACCGCGCCGGGCACCTGGGCCTGCGCTTCGAGCAGGGCAGGTGCGCCCTCGTTTTTGCCGCGTAGCTGGGCGGTGGCTTTAGGCTGGGCTGGCGCATTGCTTTTCCGCGCTGCTTCCTCAGCCGTCATAATGCTTTGCACATAGCAGATACCACCACCGTTGAGGAAGTAGCCGTACACTGCCATCGGCAGGAACGCGCCCTGCGCAAAGCCGCCGAAGGCATTGGTGAACTGCGTCCAATTCGTCACCAGGTATGGCTCGCCGCGGTTTCCTTCCGGGCGCCGCTCGGTAAAGCCAATAAATGCGGCCACTGAGGTACCGACTGACTCGATCGGCTTCGAGCCACGGTCTACCTCTTCGACGTAGACGCCGGGGGAGAGGTACTGGGGCATTGCGTAACCTCCACGAGACTAGGCGGGCCGGGCGCAGGTGCGTCGGACACCGCAGATCGAGCGCAGAATTCAGAATTCAGGAGACATCCTTCAGAAGGGACAGATGTGTATACCCTTCTTGCGCTTCCCTATCTCTTGGTTCTGTATTCCGCAGGTATATTGATTACGGTCATCTGCTGTGACCGTGAATCACATATTGAAAAAGTCAGGAGTTAGTATGTTCATCAATGAACATTAGAAAGTACATTCGATTGATAGAATTTGATTAATCCGTTATACGTTGCGCGAGCCCGCTTCAGCGGGTTTCCGGCTCCAATAGCCCGGCGCTTCAGCGCTTGGGCGTGTGCGTATAACGAATCGAATCTATTTGTAAAAGATGATAAGCGCCGGCTATGAGGACGATAGATTGCTGACTGCTACCGTCCATCTTCTGAATCCTGAATCCTGAATCCTGAATCC